>JAVEES010000335.1 GCA_030840285.1 Pseudonocardiales bacterium | reverse complement strand
CTGCGGCGTCGACGTCCTGACCGCCAAGCCCGCGCGACTGCGGGCCATTCGGGGAGTTCGCATCGCCCTGGTGATGCAAAGCCCGCAGAGCTCGTTGAATCCGACGATGCGCCTGGGCGGGTTGCTGCGCCGCACGTTGGCGCTGCACGGGGTTCCGCGCTCGCAGATGGCTCGTCGGATGAGCGATGCCCTGATCAGCGTGCAGCTTCCTGAGGCGATCCTGCGTCGTTACCCGCATCAGGTTTCCGGCGGTCAGGCCCAACGGTTCGGCATTGCCATCGCACTCGCCCTGGGTGCCGAGGTGATCGCCGCGGACGAGCCCACCAGCGCTCTGGACGTCACGGTTCAGGCAGAGATCATGGGCCTGTTGAACAGGCTGCGAACCGAACGAGGAATGGCACTACTGCTGGTCTCCCACGACCTGGCCCTGGTGTCGACCCTGGCCGACCGAGTGTTGGTCATGCGTGATGGTGACGTCGTCGAGTCCGGCCTGACGCAGCAGATCTTCACCAGCCCGTCCCAGGCGTATACCCGTGACCTGATCGCCGCGGTACCGAGATTGGAAGGCGCACGGTGAGTCAGGACGGATTGCTCTCGCTTCGGCAGGTCACGGTGCGCTACGGCGCGGCGGTGGCCGCTGCCGACATCGATATGGACATCCCTGATGCGGCCGGCGGTATCGGCATCATCGGAGAGAGTGGTTCGGGTAAGACGACGCTTGCCCGAGTGCTACTCGGGCTGCGCAAGCCCGACTCCGGCGAGGTGACGTTCCGCGGCCGGCCGCTGGCTCGCCTGCGCGGAAGCTCGCGGGCCGAGTTCCGCTCTCACGTGCAGCCGGTGTTTCAGGACGGCAATGAGGCGCTCGATCCACGGATGCGGGTTGCCTCATCAATCGTGGAAGGGTTGTCCCGTCGACGCGCATCAGCTACCGGCCAGGGCTCAGCGTCCGTCGCCGAACTGCTCGCCGAGGTCGGCCTCGACGCGGGTTTGGCCCGTCGCCTTCCACACGAGTTGTCCGGTGGCCAGCGGCAGCGCGTGATCATCGCCCGGGCATTGGCGCTACGTCCCAAGTTGCTCGTGCTGGACGAACCGACGAGTGCTCTGGACGTCACTGTGCAGGCGCGGATTCTGGAACTTCTCGAACGGCTCGGAGCGGATCATCAGCTCGGCATGGTGCTGATCACACACAACCTGGCAGTCGTCCAACGGCTGTGCGCAACGGCCCACGTCATGTTCGCCGGACGGATCGTCGAATCGGGCCCGACGAAGGCGCTGCTTGACCGGCCGAAGCATCCCTATACCCGAGCGCTTCGAGATGCGGTGCCCCGCCTCGGCGGCAACCCTCCGCAGCCGACCGACCGGCCCTGGCAGGTGCCGGCCGAGGATGGCTGCGCCTTCAGGCACCGGTGCCCCCTCGCGACTGAGGTCTGTGCGCAGCAACGGCCCGTGCTCCGGCTGGTCGGTGAGCAACTGTCGGCCTGCCACCATGCCGAATCGGTCGAGCCGTCCGACTAGGGCCGTCCCCCCATTTTTGGTGATCATCTCGGCCCAATTTTGGTGATCATCTCGCGTTTCGCGCTGCTATAGCAGCAGCAGATGCGAGTTGATCTCCGAGTTCAGGCTGAGTTCGGGACGGCTTGAACATAGCAACGCCCATCCGCGCTATCATCGCTGGATGCCGATTACACCGCCGGTGACCGATGCTCAGCTCGCCGCCAAGCTATTTCGCGGCCTTGGCGATCCGACACGGTTGGAGATCCTGCTAGCCCTCCAGGCCGGAGAGCGCCGGGTCATCGACCTGGTGCACAGCCTCGAGTCGTCTCAGGCCAACATCTCCGGGCACCTGGCGTGCCTCAAGGACTGTGGACTCGTTGCCGACCGGGCTCGTGGCCGCGCAAACTTCTACCGCCTCGCCCACCCCGAACTGGCAAATCTGCTGCGCAGCGCCGAATCCTTGATGGCGGCCGTCGGGCATGACGTCGACCTGTGCGGCAACTACCAACAACCGGTCGCGAGCACACGGCCGCGGAAACGAACAGCGTGAGGCAGCAAGGCGCCGGCGAGACGTCGAGCGAGTCAATTGCCAGCCGCTCACGCGGGGAGCAGCTTCGCGGCACGACCGTAGCCTCACCAGCAGCATGCGGGCGAAGGACCTTGGAGGGCGGCAGCCCGCAGTGGCAGCGCCAAGTTCGTCGCGCGCGGCAACTGTCCTGGTTATCGCTGGCCTATATGACGATGGAAGGTGCGGTTGCGATAATCGCAGCCACCCTCGCAGGCTCCGTTGCACTCCTGGGCTTTGGTCTGGACTCGGTGATCGAAGGGCTCGCCAGTGTCATCATCATCTGGCGATTCACCGGCAGCCGGGCGCTGTCCGAGCAGGCCGAGCGGCGTGCCCGCAAGGCCGTCGCTGTCACGTTCTTCCTCCTTGCGCCCTACATCGCGGCGCAGGCCGTCTTCGCCCTAATCAACGTGGACAAGGCAGCCACCAGCGGGCTGGGTATCGGCCTGTCGATCGCCAGCCTCATCGTCATGCCGCTTCTCGGCACCGCCAAGAAGCGCATCGGCGCCAGCATTGATTCCCGCGCCACCGCGGGCGAAGGTGCTCAGAACCTGCTCTGCGCCTACCTCGCAGCCGCCGTGCTGGTCGGCCTTCTGGCCAACTCCTTTCTCGGGCTGTGGTGGCTCGATCCCACGGTCGGCCTGCTGATCGCCCTGCTCGCTGTCCGCGAGGGCCGCGAAGCGTGGCGGGGCGAAGATTGCTGCTGATCGCCTCTTGCGGTGATCATCTCCCCCCAGTTTTGGTGATCATCTCGCGTCTCGTGTCGCTATCGCAGCTGTGCTATCGCAGCAGCAGACGCGAGTTGATCTTGGGAATCAATTGTTTAGGCGGACGGGCTGACGGACGGCGGTGCGCGGGGTTAGAGTCTGGCTGTTTCGTCCCCTTCCGGGAGGTTCGCCATGGCTGTCCACTCCGTGTTGCGCCGGCGCCGTCTCGCCGCCCTTTCCGCCGCGACGTTGCTCGCCGGCGCCGCGGTCGCCGTCACCAGCCTGAGGCCGGCGGCCGCCATGCCAGCCGCTACGCCGGCTACGGCAGCTACGGCGGCCGCAGCTTCCTGCCAGCTCGGCAACGGCGTGAAGCACGTCATCAGCATCGTGTTTGACAACGTCCACTTCTCGCGTGACAACCCGAACGTCCCGTCCGACCTCGAGCAGATGCCCACCTTGCTGAACTTCCTGAAGTCGAACGGGACGGTGCTGTCCAACACCCACACGCCGCTCATCGCGCACACCGCCGACGACAGCCTCACGATCTACACCGGCCTTTACGGCGACCGGCACGGCCAGCCGGTCAGCAACAGCTACAAGACCTATAACCCGGACGGCTCGACCGACCCGGCAGGCTCCTTCGCGTACTGGACCGATCCGGTATACGACACCGCCGCGGTTCCGGCCGCCGGCCACGACACCTCGCCAACCATGGCGTACTCGTCCTCGGTTCCGGCCAAGTCGGCGAATACCGGCCAGCAGACACCCGCGCCATGGGTTCCGTTCACGCGGGCGGGCTGCTCTGTCGGTGACTTCTCCACCGCGAACATGGTTCTGGAGAACACCGCGCTCGACCTGCCGACCGTGTTCGGTCCCGGATCACCGGAGGTCGCGCAGTATCGGGCCGACCCGTCGCGATTCAAGGATTCGGAGACGGCCGATTATGTTGGCGTCGCGGTGCACTGCGCCCAGCGCGCCGCCACCTGCGCCGACGCGCAAGCCGTCAAATTCGGTGACACGGCGCCCTCACCGTCCGCCGTGGCCGACACGTTGCCGACCGAACCCGGCGGATACCAGGGATACCAGGCATTGTTCGGGCACAAGTACGTAGCTCCCGTGCTCGGCGCGGGCACCCCGTCACTGACCAGGAATGGCCACCAGGTCACGGACGCGACAGGCAACCTCGTCGATCTGAGCGGCGCCCCGCTGATCAACTCCTTTGCGAACAAGCCAGGATTCCCCGGCTTCAGCCCGACCGCGACGCAGTCGCTGGCTTATCTCGCCGACATGCAGGAGAGCGGAATACCCGTCACCTACGGCTATATCTCTGATCTGCACGAGCGCAAGGCGGGTATCGCCGGGCCGTGCACAACCGCGCCCTCTTCCGCGAACGGCAAGCCGTTGGGCCCCGGCGACAGCTGCTATGTCAGCAACGCCAAGGCCTACGATGCGGCCTTCAAGACCTTCTTCGACCGGCTGGCCAGTGACGGAATCACCCCCGCCAACACGGAATTCGTGATCAGCGCCGAGGAGAACGACCAGTTCGCGGGGGCCAATGTCGGGCGGGCGACCCAACCAACCCCGGCAGGTTGCGACGGCGTGACGGTGCCGTGCAACTACACCGCGGCCCAAATCGGCGAGCTGCAGACCAACATCACCGGTCTGCTCGCGGGCACCCAGAGCAGCGCGACCAAGTTCGACATCGAGCCGCAGGGTGCCTCTATCTACGTCCACGGCAGCCCTGCCGCTACCGACCCGACCGTCCGGCAGCTACAACGCGACACCGCGGCGATGACCGGGGACGATCCGTATACCGGCGTGGCGGGGGAGAGGATCGTCAACTACCAGGCGGGCGCTACGGAACAGCGAATCCTGCATCTGCAGACCTCGGATCCACTGCGCACGCCGACGTACAGCCTGTTTCCGAAGCCGGACTACTACTTCTCGACATCCGGGCCGAATGTCTCCATCAATAACGGATTCGCCTATAACCACGGCTATTACAGCCCGAATATCGACGTAACGTGGTCGGCGCTCGTCGGGCCTGGCGTCGCGGCGCGCGGTATCGACGGTCCGCAGCCGGCGGCCGGCAACCAGGCCTCCGACCCGAACTCCACCCGGACGGTGCCGCAGGCGAGCACCGTCGGCACCTGGGTCGAGGAAACCGATTTGCGTCCGACCCTGCTACACCTCACCGGCCTGACAGACGATTATCCGAGCGACGGACGGGTTATCAGCCAGGCGCTCAGCTCACCCTCGAAGTCCCTTCGCTCGACCGAGCAACTCGCCGCGGACTACCAGCAGCTCAATTCCAGCGTGGGCCAGTTCGCCACGAACACGCTGATCGCCGACAGTGCCGCGCTGGCCTCCGGCTCCTCGGCGAATGATTCGAGGTTCCAACACGAGCAACGGGCATTGCGGGTGCTGGCCGACGCCCGTGACCGCGTCGCTGGCAGGATGAAGCAACTGCTGGCCCAGGCATCCGCTGGCGGCACGCCGGACTTCGGGCGGGTTATCGCCCTGCGCGCACAGGCACGAACCTTGATCGCGGCGTCCGCGGCTCTGGCAACACACCGTTAGCCGGACGGGCCCGCGCTGGGCTGAGCGCAGCGCCCAGCTGGGGCAGTGGGTGAGCTGACGCGCCTGCAGGCGTGGGCCGCCCGGCGCTGCCCCGGTACTAGAGATAATCGAACAAGTGTGCGATTATGTAGAGATGTCCGACGAGCCCGGGATCCTGCATGCCGACCTCGACGCGTTCTATGCCTCGGTCGAGCAGCGCGACGACCCTCGGCTACGCGGTCGGCCGGTGATCGTGGGCGCGGGGGTCGTCCTGGCCGCGAGCTACGAGGCGAAACGCTGCGGGGTGCGCACCGCGATGGGCGGGCGGCAGGCGCGTGGTTTGTGCCCGGACGCGATCGTGGTTCCACCTCGGATGAACGCCTATTCCGCAGCGAGCAAGGCTGTCTTTGCCGTCTTCGATGACACCACGCCACTCGTCGAACCGATTTCTATCGATGAGGCGTTCCTGGACGTGCGCGGGCTGCGCCAGATCTCGGGCACGCCTGCCGAGATCGCTCTGAGGCTGCGCTCGGAGGTTCGTGAGCGGGTCGGCCTGGTGATCACCGTGGGCGTGGCGCGCACCAAATTCCTTGCCAAGGTGGCCAGCGGGGTAGCCAAACCGGACGGCCTGCTGGTCGTGCCAGTCGACGGCGAGTTGAGCTTCCTGCATCCGCTGCCGGTTCAGCGGCTATGGGGAGTCGGGCGGGTGACCGCGGACAAGCTGCGATCGCGTGGCATCGCGACGGTCGCCGAGGTGGCCGAGCTGGACCAGGGTGCGCTGGTGGCGATGCTCGGGCCCGCGTCGGGACGGCACCTGCATGCGCTGGCCCACAACCGGGATCCGCGGCCGGTGGTCGTCGGCCGGCGCCGCCGTTCGATCGGCTCGCAATCCGCGCTCGGTCGGCGCAGGCTGTCCTCCGCTGAACTCGACGCCAGGCTGATCGGCCTGGTGGACCGGGTGTGCCGCCGGCTGCGGTCGGCCAAACGGGTCAGCCGCACGGTCGTGCTGCGTCTGCGCTTCGACGACTTCACCCGGATAACGCGGTCGCACACGTTGCCGGGGCCGACGGCTGACACCGCGACCATCCTGGCTGCCCTGCGGGTGCTGCTGCGCGCATGCGCCGAGTTGATTCGCGCCAAGGGCATCACGCTGATCGGAGTGGCCCTCACCAATCTCGATAATGCCGACGCCATCCAGCTGGAGCTTCCGTTCGGGCGCCGAGATCTGCACGGTATCGACGGGGTTCTCGACCGGGTCCGAGACCGTTACGGCACTTCCTCGATCAGCAGAGGAGTCCTACTCGGAACCGATCAGGGATTGACCGTGCCGCTGTTGCCTGACTGAGCCGCGCGGACGGCGGGGATTGAACGCTCCCTCTTCGCATCACAGATCCGACATAAACCGTTCTGGGGCCCAGCAACCCCTTGTATCAACGGCACTTTGTGGGACTCT
>JAVEES010000444.1 GCA_030840285.1 Pseudonocardiales bacterium | reverse complement strand
TGGGGCGCATTCGGAGGCGCTGCCCCAGCTGCACGTCGAGGAGCTGGGCGAGGTCTTCGACGACGAGCAGCTCGAGATCCTCGAACACCAGCCGGCCTCAGCCGAACTCGCCGGCGAACCAGCCACGGATCTCGGCGAGCAGCTCGTTGTCGATGGTGAGCGGGCGCCCATCGAGACTCTCGACCGCGACGATTCCCCCGCTGTTGAGGCTGAGCACCAGCCGTCCGGCGAGCAGGTCGCTGATCAGGACGGGGCCCAGCCGGATGACCCAGCCACGATCGCCGGCCGCGTCGAGCAACCGTCGCCGGGTGATGCCGGGCAGGACATCGTCGCCGAGCGCGGGGGTGCACAGGACGCCCTCGACGCTGACCACCGCGATGTTGCTACGACTGGTCTCGTGCACGACGGCGGCGACGTCGTCGACGAAGAGCGGTAAGGCCGCGCCGGGATCGCCGTAACGCGACTCGATCCCGGCCAGGTAGCGGCGATCGTTCCACTTGTGCCGCCAGTTGCCGGATCGCCCTGCCATCGTGCGCAGAGCTATCGCGCCGGTCGGGGGGTCACCCGCTTCGCTGATGGCGACGGTGACCCGCAACGCTCGCAGCTCGGCTGCTATACCTGCGGCCGGCGCGGCGACCACCCGCAGCCGGGACCGTTGCGATGTCCCACTTGCCGATGTCCCACTTGCCGATGTCCCACTTGCCAAGGCCAGGATGCGCGCGCCGAGATCGGAGGGCAACGTCGATCGGTACAGCTCCAGAGCGGATTGCTCCAACCTCGTAAGGTGATCGGCAAGGCCCGCCACCTTCTCGTTGTGGGCGATCAGCGTGTCGAAGACGCCCTGCTCCGGGTCCACGACCTCGGGCGCGGGCATTGCCTGGACGTCCAGCTCCACGCCGCCGAGCGCAAGCAGCGGTGCCGCCTTGATCAGGCATTCCCGCCACTCCTCACTCGGTACCGAGTCGGCCGTGATCCCGCCGCCCGCGCCGAGTTCGAACCGCTGGCCACCCGCGCCGTCACCGCTCACCTCGAACGTCCGGATCGCGACGTTCAGCGCGCTGCCGTCGTCGATACCGAGGTAACCGATCGCCCCGGTGAACACCCCTCGCCGCTCGACCTCCAGCTCCTCGATCAAGCTTGTCGCCCGGCTCTTCGGCGCGCCGGTGACGGAGCCCGGTGGGAACGCCGCGGCGAGCAGGTCACAGTCGCTGACGTCTGGACGTAGCTGCCCGCACACCTCGCTCACCAGGTGCCAGACGCCTGGAGCGGGCCGGATATCGAGCAACCGGGGCGTCCAGACGCTGCCGGTACTGCAAACCCGGGAAAGGTCGTTGCGCATCAGGTCCACGATCATCACGTTCTCGGCTCGGTCCTTGGCCGAGCGGCGCAGTTCGAGGGCGGCCGGGTCCTGGGTGGCGGTGCTGCCGGGCGTGCGTTGCCGGGTGCCTTTGATCGGTGCCGACTCGATCAGCCTGCCCTGGCGGCGCAGGAACAGCTCGGGACTGAAGCTGACGATGCTCTCCCGCGGCGTGTGCAGGTAGGCGGCATGGTCGGGGGCGAAACGCGTTATCCCGACGCTGAAAAGCTCCAGCGGGTCACCGTGCAATTCACCGCCGATGCGGGCGCAGACGTTGACCTGGTAGAGCTGGCCGGCGCGAATCGCCGAGATCGCCCGCTCGACCGCCGCGAGGTGGGCCTCGCGCTCTGTCATCCGGACGCCGGCGAACCGGATCGCGGCCGGCGTTGCGCTCATCCCGGCCGAATTCCAGCCGACCAGCGCGTCGGTTATCGCTGCCGTCAGCGCATCCGGATCGCTCGCACCGCCGCGGGCGACCTCGAGCCGCCATCGTCCGGCGGCGTTCTGGCGCAGGAAGATCTCGAAGCGTCCCCACCAGGACTTTTCGGGTTGGTAGGCCTGCCATCCCAGCCATCCGCCGCCCAGCGTCTGGGCAGCCGACCCGACAACCTCTCGGCAGCCGAAGGCGATCAGGGGGCCGCTCGGCCAGCGCCCGGACAGGCACGCCATGGTCGAGGTGTCCAGTGACGGCGCCGCGTGGATCGCCCGGGCGAGCACGGCGATATCCCCGAGGGCGCCGAGCTGCCGGGTCTCGCGCTCAGCCAAGCCGACCTTCGCCGGAATGCTTGCGAATCAGGGGAAACGCCGCCGCCCCCAGCAGCCAGCCGGCCAGCGAGGTCCACAGCCAGACGCGGTGGCCGTGGTCTCCGAGCCATCCGTAGAACGGCAGCAGGACGAGGAACGCCAGCAGGAAGGCGGCGGTGCCCAACCCGATCACCTTGCGGGCGTCGACGGCCAGCATGCTGGCTGCGGCCAGCTGGGCGTCCGGTTCGCCGCGCCGTTCTGGGCTTCCGGCGGCGTCGGGCGCGGGCGCGCTAGTCTCTCCCCGGTCGGCGGTAACCGCGCCATCATGGCGAGCGCGGTCCTTCGCAGAGCCGGTAGCAGCTGGTGAGTCCGTCACAGTTGCGCAGGTTACCGCGCGGGACGCTCGAGCGGGTGCTGTTGCCCGGAGCAGGTTCCCCTTTCAGCACAGGAGCGCGATGTCCAGCCAGACGACGACGGCCACTGGCCTCGACCGGTTCTTCTCGATCACCCAGCGGGGTTCGACCGTTGCCCGCGAGGTGCGCGGCGGCCTCGTGACGTTCGTGACGATGGTCTACATCGTGGTGCTCAATCCGCTGATCATCGGAACGGTCAAGGATGCCGACGGCAAGTTCCTCGGTGGCGGCAACGGCCCGGCGCTGGCCGCGGTCGCCGCCGTGACCGCCCTGGTCGCGTGCGTGATGACGATCGCGATGGGCATTCTCGGGCGCTATCCGTTCGCACTGGCGACCGGCCTGGGCTTGAATGCCTTCGTCGCCTTCCAGGTCGCTAGCAAGATGTCCTGGCCGGCGGCCATGGGCATGGTCGTGATCGAGGGGCTGTTGATCACAGCACTCGTCCTGACCGGCTTCCGGGTCGCCGTCTTTCGGGCTATCCCCGCGCAGCTCAAGAGCGCCATCGCGGTCGGCATCGGACTCTTTATCGCATTGATCGGGCTGGTGGACGCGGGCTTCGTCCGGGCCGGCGCGGGAACCGTCGTCGACATCGGCGTGGGCGGGCATCTCAACGGCTGGCCCACGCTGGTCTTCGTGGTGGGCGTCCTGCTGACCGCGGTGCTGATGGCTCGGCGCGTGAAGGGTGCCATCTTGATCGGCATCGCCGTCTCGACCGTGCTCGCCATCATCATCGAGGCGGTCGGCAACATCGGGCCACAGACCGATGCCAGCGGAAAGCTCGTCAATCCCGAGGGCTGGGCGCTGAACGTGCCCTCCTTCGACGGCAAGAAGTTCGGTGCCCCCGACTTCTCGCTGCTGGGCCACTTCTCGCTCGGCGGCGGGTTCTCCGCGGTCGGGATCGTGTCTGGGATCGTCATCATCTTCTCGCTGGTGCTCAGCGACTTCTTCGACGTGATGGGTACCACCATCGGGCTGGCGTCGGAGGCCGAACTGCTGGACGAGAACGGTCAGTTGCCCAACATCCAGCAGGTCCTGCTGGTGGACGGGCTGGCCGCCGTGGCCGGCGGGGTCGCCGGCGCATCCTCGGCGACCACGTACGTCGAGTCGGCTTCGGGGATCGGCGACGGCGCTCGCACCGGGCTGGCTTCGGTGGTCACCGGGCTGCTGTTCCTGGTGACCATCTTCCTGTCGCCGCTGGCGCAGTTCGTCCCCTCCGAGGCAGCCGCACCGGCGCTCGTGGTGGTGGGCGTCCTGATGATGCGCCAGATCCGCAACATCGACTTCAACGACTTCTCGCTCGCGGTGCCGGCGTTCCTGACCATCGTGCTGATGCCCTTCACCTACTCGATCACCAACGGAGTCGGCGCCGGCTTCGTCAGCTACGTGGTGCTGCAGGTGGCGGTTGGCCGGCGGCGGTCAATCCACCCGCTGATGTGGGCGGTCGCGGCGTTCTTCGCGCTGTACTTCGCCATCGAGCCGCTGAAGACTCTGTTCGGCATCAGCTAGCTGGTCGGAGGGTCGGTAGGGGGTCGGTTGGGGGCTGGTGCGCAGGTCGGTATGCGTGGGCTGCGTCATG
>JAVEES010000332.1 GCA_030840285.1 Pseudonocardiales bacterium | reverse complement strand
GCCCGCAGCTGATCCAGCTGGCCGGCGCCCCGGGGGTCAAATCGGCGGCCCTACCCGCCCGGCGACGTCGACGGAACCCCGACGCTGTCTACGGGGACGGATCGATCGGCGGACACCACCGGCGAGCGTGACGTCCATGTAGCAGCTGTACATGGCCCTGTATCGATCCGGCCGAGCACTACGTGGTGTTCAGTCTCCCCACCAGCGATGTCTGACCTTCCCGGCGACACAGATCGGCCAACGCGACAGCCTCGCGTTTGAGCGGCTTGTAGGTGCGGTCGATAAGGCGGTAGCCGAAGCGGGGGCGCCGCAGGGCGGCAGTCCGAAGCCGGACCCGGCGGGCGAACCGGCCGGTGGAGGTGGCGGTGTCGACCGCTTCGGTCGCGGGCTCCAGCCGGCCGCCGGCCGCCTCGACACGGTCGACGACGACCGCCCACCCCGGCGGTTCCGGGAGACCCGCGACCACTTCGACAGCGTTCTCCTGCAACTCCGGGCTGATCATGTCCTCATGTTCCCGGCTGACCCGGACGTAGGACCCGGCCCAGGGGCGCCCCGTCATACCCGTCGGTCTCGTGCGGCACGCCGTGCCCCCAAGGTTGAAGATGGGCAACGCGCGTCACGCGGCCGCCGTGCTCTGTAACTTGGTGACTCGACCGGTCCGTCATGCCGCTAGAAGGCAGACCCAAGCCGGACAAGCTTGCCTATACCCTGCCCGGCCGCTGCCTGTCCGCCGTGCCGATCCGGCCGCCGGGTCATGTGTGCGACCGCTGTTTGAGGCCGGCTCGGGTCTGGCCGGTGAGGTCACCCGCCCCATCCTTGGGCGGGTCGCGCAGCTGTGCGCGAGGTACGGCCACCGGTTACGCCCCAGTGCGCGAGTGGTGACGAAAACCGGTCTTCCGCTAACGGCCTGCTAAGAACACGACGAAGGACCCCACAGCAGGTCATCATGACGTGGGACGAGCTCTGCGCAGGCGAACCGTGCCGAGGATGTGGCCGTCCGATCCGGGGTGACGGAACCTGGGAAACAGTTCCCTCGAACATCTAGTCGATCGTTGCGTTGATGGCGTCTTGACCGCCTGCGGTTGTGCCAACGGGGGGAGCGGAATAGGCAGGACGTCGTGCAGGCGATGCCGTATGGCAATCGGCTGGGCGGCTCCGCATCGCCGAGCTCTGGTCCCAAGCCGGACGGTCGAGTTCGGCCACCAGCAGTCACGAGAGCGATTCCGGTACTACTGGCGGCCGAATCCCGGATCAACCTGCAGCTGAGGTTGGTCGTGCGCCGTTGACAAGTCGGCGGCTTCATCGAGGATGCGAAGCAGCCCGCTGATTGCCAGGCGCAGCCGCCATCCCGAATCAGCGGACCACGGCCACCGGGCACTTGGCGTAGGCGGCGACGTGCTGGCTGACCGAGCCGAGCTTCAGCCCGGCGAAGCCACCCTGCCCGCGTGTGCCCACTACCAGCAGGTCGGCGTCGGCCGACTGCTCGATCAATGCCTTCGACGGATTGCCTTGCTTGACGCGCGGCTGAACGACGACCGGCGGGTCCTCGCCGAGTTCCTCTCTGATGATGCTGAGCAGGTTATCGGTGGCCTGTTGGCTGGGGTCGGGTACGCCGCCCAGCGGCACACTGCCGCTGCCCATGGGTGGCAGCAGCGGAGGCTCCCACACGGTCAATACGACCAAGTCGGCCAGGTGATCCGCGGCTTCGGCGGCGGCCCACGTCAACGCGGTACGACTGCCCGGCGATCCGTCGACCCCGACCAGGATGGTCTTCCATTTACTCACCATCGTCTCCTCTCGGGTGTCGACGGACTGGCGCTGGTCATATCCCGGTGATCCCGTCGGCTGCGCACGCCGGCGGGATGCGGGAGTGGCACGACGGCGCCCGTGACGTCGGCTCGAAGCTGCTCCTTACCGAACGCTATTACGTGCCGTCCGGCGCGTCGAGGGTCCATTCTGAGCTTCAAAGCCGACAACCCCGGGGTGACCCCGATCGTGCCCGCCCTCGATCCGGACGCGATGCCGAACGATGGGCATGTCTGCGGCAGCTGCTAGGGAATAGCCGCACTCAGCGGCAACGGTAGGTGCCGGGTGGACGCCGAAAATGATGATTGCGGCCCGCCCAAGGCGGGTTTAACTTCGTAGGAGAAGGTCTGACCTAATTGCCTCGGCCGAGGGGGTCGCCATGACCACCGCAACCACATCAGGGTCCGTGTCCTCGGGTGCCGGGGAGGTCGAGCGCAAGCCACTGATGACGGGCAGCGCCCTGCTGATGATGAACCTCGGCTTCTTCGGGGTTCAGTTCAGCTTCGGGCTCACCCAGTCGGCCGTGAACCCGCTCTTCCTGCTGATCGGGGCGAAGCCCGATCAGCTCCCGATCCTCAACCTGGCCGGACCGATCACCGGGCTGCTGATCCAGCCGCTGATCGGGGCAATCAGTGACCGGACCTGGAGCCCGCGTTGGGGCCGCCGCCGCCCGTTCATCACCGCTGGCGCGATCCTCTGTTCGGTCATCCTGTTTGTGTTCCCGTTCGTCGGCGCCCTATGGCTGGGTGTCCTCTGCTTCTGGCTGCTCGACGCCGGCAACAACACCTCGATGGAGCCCTACCGGGCCTTCATCTCCGACCGGTTGCCCAAGTCGCAGCTGGCGCGCGGGTTCCTCACCCAGAGCATGTTCACCGGGGCCGGCGCCGTGCTGGCGAACGTGTCGCTGTTCGTCTTGCAGAAGGTGTCGGCGCTGGACAAGACAGCCGGCAACGGCGTGCCCTACTGGATGTACACCTGCTTCATGATCGGCACCGTGTGCATCCTGCTGACAGTGCTCACTGCGATGGCACGGACCAAGGAGCTGACGCCGTCGGATGAGGAGCTGCAGGAGATGCGCTCCGCACCTAAGGGTTTCCGGAACGCGATCCGTGAGATCAGCGACGCCGTCAAGACGATGCCGATCGCCATGCACAAGATCGGTGTGGTCTTCCTGTTCCAGTGGTACGCCATGTTCATCTACTGGCAGTTCCTGGCGGT
>JAVEES010000323.1 GCA_030840285.1 Pseudonocardiales bacterium | reverse complement strand
GCGCAACCACGCTGATCCTGGTCACCAACACCGTGGCGGGCCGTCAGTGGAAGCGCGAGCTGATCAATCGCACATCGCTGACCGAGGAGGAGATCGGCGAGTACTCCGGGGAGAAGAAGGAAATCCGACCGGTGACGATCGCCACCTATCAGGTGATCACTCGCCGCACCAAAGGCGAGTACCGCCACCTCGAACTGTTCGACAGCCGCGACTGGGGCCTGATCATCTACGACGAGGTGCATCTGCTGCCCGCGCCGGTGTTCCGGATGACCGCGGATCTGCAGTCGCGCCGTCGGCTAGGACTCACCGCCACGCTGATCCGCGAGGACGGCCGCGAAGGAGACGTGTTCTCACTGATCGGACCCAAGCGCTACGACGCCCCCTGGAAGGACATCGAGGCGCAAGGCTGGATCGCACCCGCCGAATGCATTGAGGTCCGTGTGACGATGACGGACAACGAGCGCATGCTCTACGCCGTGGCCGAACCCGACGAACGCTACAAGCTCTGTTCGACCGTGCACACCAAGATCGCGGTCGTGAAGTCGATCCTCGAAAAGCACAAGGGCGAGCAGACGTTGGTGATCGGCGCCTACCTCGACCAGCTCGACGAACTGGGGCAGGAGCTGAACGCACCGGTGATTCAGGGGTCGACGAAGACGGCCGAACGCGAGGCGTTGTACGACGCCTTTCGTCGCGGCGAGATCTCGACTCTGGTGGTGTCCAAGGTGGCCAACTTCTCCATCGATCTGCCCGAAGCCAGTGTGGCAGTTCAAGTTTCGGGCACATTCGGGTCCCGCCAGGAGGAGGCGCAGCGCCTGGGCCGTCTGCTACGGCCGAAGGCCGACGGCGGCGGCGCGATCTTCTATTCGGTCGTGTCACGCGACAGTCTGGACGCCGAATACGCCGCACACCGGCAGCGATTCCTCGCCGAGCAGGGTTACGGCTACGTGATCAAGGACGCCGACGATCTGCTAGGGCCGGCGATATGACAGTGCGTCGGGTGATGCCGGTTCTCAGCGTGTCCGATGTCGAGGCGACGCGGGATGCCTACATTCGGGTGCTCGGACTTCGCGAGGTGATGGATCTCGGCTGGATCGTGACGCTTGCCGATGATGAGCTTCGCCACCAAGTAAGCCTGATGACCAAAGATGCGACGGCGCCGGTCAATCCGAACGTGTCGATCGAGGTCGACGACGTGGACGCCGCGTACCGGGCCGCGGTCGACGCTAGGCTGAAGATCGTGCATCCGCTGAGCGACGAGGAATGGGGCGTTCGACGCTTCTTCTTCGCCGACGCGGCAGGCAACGTGATCAACGTGTTGAGCCACAAGCCCTAGCGTCGCACTCACGGCGCTCCCATGCCGGGTTCTTTGGGCGGCAGCGCATCAACATACGCCGGGCACGTCGTCTGGATCTTGAAGGTGTGCCATTGCGACTCCCCGGGATTCGGCGGCATCCGTCCGCTGAACGTAAAGGTGTCGTCGACCTTGGTCGCAGTGACCTCGCGGAAGTCGGCCACGAAACCGGCCATGCTCTCATGGCGCAGCCCCACCTTCTGAACGACCAGACGCCCCTTCTCCGTGAGCTGGGCCCGAACCGTGTGTATCGGCTTGTCCTGCACCAGGATCACCAGTCCGCCGCCGGGTTGCCTGGTACAGAGCACATCCCTCGTCGTGATGCTGCGACTTTCACCGTCGAACACGATCGACGTCACGATCTCCGGTCCCCGCTGGCAACCCGAGAGCATCACGCCGACGATGGCAGACACCGAGCACGCGGCGAACGCGCGACTAAACGTGCGGGCCAACGGCTTTCGCGACGGTCAACAGCACCACCGCGTCCTCCAGTGCGTGTAGACCGTGACGGCTGCGGGGCAGGACGATGTGGTCGCCGGGGCTGCCGTCCCAGCCGAACTGATCGTTGGTGACACGGACCCGCCCGTGCAGCACCTGCAGCGTGGCCTCGCCCGGGCTCTCGTGGTCGTCCATCGTGCTGCCGGCCGTCATGGCCATCAGCGTCTGACGCAGCGCATGTTCATGGCCGCCGTAGACGGTGTGAGCGCTGCGTCCACTACTGGCCGCGCGTGCCGACTCCAGGTGTTGCCGGGCCAGCGCAGTCAGTGAAATCTTCTCCATCCCAGATATCCCCTTCCAGACGATTGGACATGCCATTGCGCGTTTGGGCCATGGGTCGTCTCGAACCCGGGCCGTTGAATTCGACGTATGACCGACACAGCCAACACCACCATTCTCGTCATCGGTAGCACCGGCAAGACCGGAAGCCGGGTAGTTGACCAACTCGAAAGGCGCGGGATCCGGCACCGGCGCGGGTCGCGTTCGGCCGATATCCCGTTCGACTGGGACAACCCGCAGACCGGGGCCCGCGCGCTGGCCGGCGTCGACACCGTCTACCTCACCTACTATCCGGACCTGGCCGTCCCCGGCTCCGTTGACGCCGTCGGCAAGGTCACCGAACTGGGCACCGACGCCGGTGTCAGCAGGCTTGTGCTGCTGCGGCTGCTCAGCTTCCGCGACGCCGTGGCGGGAGGTCGGCGCCGCCGCGGGCCGACACGTCAACTTCGTGTCGGTACCGATCGACGACTACACCGCGATGCTTATGGAATACGTTCTGCCGCAAGACTTTATCTGGCCGTCGGACCACCTGTTCACCGAGGTGCTCGGCAGCAAGGCACAATTGGCCGACGGTGTGCAGCGGGCGTTGGGACGCGAGCCGAAGGATTTCGCCGACTACGCTCGCGAGGCCGCCGCGACAGGAGTGTGGACGCCGTCAGTTTGAATCTCGCTGAGCGGATCTCAGTCCCACGGCGGGAATCCGCTCAGTCCGAGGGGAATCGGGACCGCAAGGCGTCGAGGAGTCGCTGCGCCTCCAACACACGCCCCCGCATCCGCATCAGGCTCTCCGGAGGACGGTTCTCGTCGTCGATGCCGCGCTCGCACCGCCGCAACCAACGCTTCTCCATTGAGCCGACAAGCTCCTCGAGCTCTGCGATTTCCCCTAATAGAACGGTGTCGAACATCCGCGCTTGTGCTATGTCGGCGGGATGCGCCGGACGTGCCCAGCCGTCGGCACGCGCAGGGACGAGGCGCGGACGCGGCACCCACACCGGACGGGTGGGTTCGAAGTCGACATCGCGTGGAATCGATAGCACCCACAGATCATGTCCGAGCAGCGTTGAGTCAGCGACTCCACAGGTTCACCGGCCCGTTAAGTTTCGATGCCCTGGCGTTACTGTTCGTTCACTTTGGTTCGGGGTGTTTGTGAGGTAGCGGCTCACAGCTGAGAGAAGTTTCGTCGTGGCTCCCATGCGGTGTGCACCGAGGATGCCATTTTTCAAGGCCTGCACCCTTATAGCGTTGGGCGTCAGGGAGTGGTCGACTACTACGCCAGCCGCGCGGCATGACGGTCATCTACCAGATCCGTGAAACACGCCGCACCGCAGCAGATTTAGTGGGGGGGCTATGTCAGCGCCGACTTCGCGTTCCCTGACCGGCCTTCGGTCAGCGTGAACATCGGTGTGGTAGTCACGCGTGGCGCCGAGGGATGGCGCATCCTGCAGTACCAGGCGTCACGGGCCTAGCTCAGCGCCGGGATGACCTCGCGCTCGAACATCTCGATACCGGACCGGTCGTAGGCGGCCTCCGGGAAGTAGAGAATGGCGTACTCACAGCCGAGCTCGCGCATTCGCTTCAGCTTCTCGACAATCTGTTCCGGTGTGCCGCTGGCGGAGTCTGGCGAGGTGGACATGGCCAGCATGCCGTCGACGGCGGCCTCGTTGGCCTTGCCAAGGAGGCGGGCGCGCAACCTGCCGACACGCTCCTCGACGTCGGCCTCCGACTCGCCGACCACAGCGTTGAAGTTGGCCGACCGCACGATCGCGTCGTAGTCGGTGCCCACATCGCGGCAATGAGCCGCCAGCACCTCTGACTTGTGCGCGAATCCCTGCGGTTCGGAGGTGAAGTTGGTGTACTGCGCATATTTGGCGGCAATACGCAACGTCACCTTCTCACCACCGCCGGCGATCCACATCGGAATCCCGCCGTTCTGCAACGGCTTTGGCTCGACGATCGCGCC
>JAVEES010000308.1 GCA_030840285.1 Pseudonocardiales bacterium | reverse complement strand
TGCCGTGCCAGTTCCACCGGACGCCCCGCAGGTTGGTTCACCGGACTGAGGAAGGTCCCGAACCGCAGTTCGTGTCCATAATCCATTTTTGTTCTTCGCTCCCGAACCTGTTGATGTGTCAACAATCCTACAGCCGTTGGTAGACGCATCAACTAATATCGGGCCATGCGTGATTCAGGACTCACCAAGCGGCAGGCGGCTGCTTGGGCAAGCTACCAGCGCATGCGGACCCAGCTCAGCGGCCAGCTCGGTCGCGAGCTGACGCGCAGCACGGGGCTTTCGGAGGCCGACTACGAGGTTCTCACAGCGATTATCGAATCGCCCGACGGGTCGGTGCGCTCGCTTGCTCTGCGGTGCGGGCTGGACTGGGAGAAGAGCCGGCTATCCCACCAGCTGCGCCGGATGACCGAACGCGGCCTCATCGTTCGCGAGGAGTGCGCCGAGGACAACCGAGGCTTCATCGTGCGTGCCTCGAAGAAGGGCATCATCGCGGCCGAGACTGCCCGGCGTCATTACGAGGACGCGGTCCGCCGGCATGTCACCGATGTACTCAGCGATCAGCAGCTCGACGCCCTGGGCACAGTTGCCGCCGTGATACTGGACAACCTCGAGCGCCATCCCCCCACCTAGCCAGCTTTGCGTCCAGCGTCGCCCCGTCCGCTTTGGGCGTCTGGAAGTTCCCAAAAACAGCCCCCGCCGGGGATTTCCAGACGCCCAAAGCGGGGTTCGGGGCGGGGCTGGGGGAGGTCGGTTGGGGGTGGGTTAGCTGGCTAGGGCGTAGGCGTCGAGGGCTTCGTGCAGGCGCCGGTAGGCGGCATCGACCCATGCCTGCACCTGGGATTGCTTGGCGCAGTGCAGAGCCACCTCAGCGTCGTACATCTTCTGGACGGCATCTTCACGAGACCAGGGATGCGTCGGCGCGGCGCTCCGTTCGATGTTCGGTGCAGGCGTGGTGCTCATGGCTTTCTCCTCGGGCGTTCGCCGGCTCGTCCGGCGTACCGCTCAATGCTCTGCCCGAGGCATGGGTTCGAACATCGGGGTAAGTACCTGGGCAGGTACCTATCTTTCTCCGAGTTTTCTCGCCAGCCGACGTGCCTCAACCGCCCATGACGGACGCTGCCCGCCTGGCCATCTCGTCCGGCGGCACGTCCTCGACATGGCTCGCGACGAACCACTTGTGTCCGAACGGGTCCACGAACTGTCCCGCCCGGTCGCCGTAGAACTGGGTCTCGACCGGACGTTCCGCGGTCGCGCCAGCCTCGATCGCCCGGCCGTACACGGCGTCCACGTCCTGGACGTAGACCATCATCGTGACCGGGGTGCCGCCGATTTGCTGCGGGCTCCGTCCACCCATATCGGGCATGGCGTCGGCAAGCATGATCAGCGAATCGCCGATCTCGAGCTCGGCGTGCCCGACCTTGCCGTCCGGTCCTGGCATCCGCAGCCGTTCCCTGGCGCCGAACACATCCAGGTAGAACGCGATCGCGTCGCTGGCGTTCTCGACGGAGAGGTACGGGATCACCTGTGGATACCCATCGGGGATGGGGTTGACACTCGTCATGGCTCCTCCAACACGGTCCTCGCCCACGCTAGTCACCTTCACCTGCGGCGGGAAGGGATCGCCACGCGCGGAACGTGGCGTGCAGGGGTCAGTTGCGGTTGGTGGAAGACAGGCTCTCGGCTCGTCGGCAGCGCGCCTCAGCGGTCACACTGAAGCGGTGTTCCACACAAGGCAAAGCGTTGTGCCACTGGTACTTCTAGGGCTGGCCGCCGCGGCATGCGGACACGGCGCCGGCCAGGGTTCGACCGCTCGGCCGCCGGTCTCGGCAACGTCGAGCACACTCAGCGCGAGCACACAGAGCCAGCCGAACCCGAATACACCGAGCCATCCGAATACACCGAGCCATCCGAGCACTGGGCACACCGCCGCCACCGCCAGCAGGGCGCCAGCCGTCCCGGCGTTCGACCACATCGTCGTGGTCGTCCTGGAGAACCACTCCTACAACCAAATCGCAGGAGCTGGCGATGTGCCTTTCCTGAATTCCCTGGCCGCCTCCGCCTCCGGCGTTCTGCTGACGCAGTCCTATGCGGTTACGCACCCGAGCGAACCGAACTACTTGGCGCTGTTCTCCGGAACGACGCAGCAGCTGTCGGATGACTCCTGCCCGCACAGCTATACCGGTCCGAACCTGGCTGCTGCGCTGATCGATTCCGGCCGGACGTTTACCGGCTACTCCGAGGGACTACCCCAAGTGGGCTTTACCGGGTGTTCCAGCGGTAGCTACGCGCGCAAACACAATCCCTGGGTCAACTACGCTCAGCTGCCCGCAGCGGTGAACCAACCGATGACCGCCTTTCCCCGAAACCCGGAGCAACTGCCGAGCGTCTCCTTCGTCATTCCTGACCTGCTCGACGATATGCACGACGGCAGTGTCCGGCAGGGTGACGATTGGCTCCGAGCCCACCTCGGCGGTTATGCGCGCTGGGCGCCCAGCCACAACAGCCTGCTGGTCATCACCACCGACGAAGACGACAACAGCGCCGACAACCGGATCGCGACGGTGCTGAGCGGTGCCCACCTGCGGGCTGGGCAGTACAACCGCAGAACGAATCATTACGGCGTGTTACACACGATCTTGCAGAGCTTCGGCTTGCGGGCTTTCGCCGCCGCGGGCAATACCGCACCGATCACGGGCATCTGGAAGTAGCAACCAGCTGCCACGCACCGGCACGGCACCCCGGCGAATCCGAGCTGGGTTCTTACCGCGCACCCACCCGCTCGTCCTCCTGCTGCTGACCCTCCTGCTGATCCTGCTGCTCGTCGTCGCCCTCGTCGTCCCGCTCGTCGCTCTGCTCGTTGTCCTGCTCGTCGTTCTGGTCTTGGTCCGCCTCGTCAGACTCTTCCTGCTGACTGTCCTCAGCGGAGGGCTGGGACGACGAGTCGCCTTGCCGCGAGCGACCGTTCGCGTTCTGCTCGTCGCCACCCTGCTGCTGGCCGGATTCGCCCTGGGACGTGTCGGACTGATCGGACTGCCTGCCCTGGTCCTCGCCCTCGTCCGGCTGCTTGACGACCTGGCCGTCGCGGATCTCGCCCCGCCACGATCCGGTTGGCTCGTCCTCCATCATGATGAAGCGACGGTAGAGCTTGAGGTCCAGACGGGCGCGCCGGCCAGCGGCTCGCCACAGGTTGCCGGTCTTTTCCATTAGGCCGCTGGGGAAGTATTCCAACGCGACCAGGACCCGTGTGAGATCGTCGGCGAGCGGATGGAAGGTCACGACACCCTTGGTCGAGCCCTTCGCACCTTCAGAAGTCCACACAATGCGACGATCCGGAACTTGCTCCTGGATGGTGGCCTTCCACGAACGGCGGGATTTGAAGACCTTCGCCCGCCAATTCGACTCGACCTCACTCGTCTGTTCGACCGATTCGACGCCTTTCATATAACGGGAGAAGTCCTGGAACTGCGTCCACTGGTCATATGCGACAGAAACGGGGACGCCGACGTCGATCGATTCTTCGATGTTCAATGACTTCGTCTTGCCCCCGCCCTTCCCACTCTTGCCGAAGAGTCCCTTGACCTTCTGCACGACCCCCTCTTTGGCTGCCGAAAGGCCTGCCTTCAACGGCCCCTCTCCTGCGACGAGCTTCTTGGCGCCTTCGGCCATGGGCGGCAACTGCCCGTCCTTGCCGACGTTCTGCAGCAGCTTGGTGCTGCCCTCCAATCGGTCACCCACCTTGCCGACGAGCTTGCCGCTCTGGGCCTGGAAAAGGCTGCGGACTTCTTGAGTCAGCTTCTCGGTTGCGGGGCTGTGGCGCAGGCTTGACAGGAACCCCTGCGAACCGCCGGACTGCTCTTGCGAAGATTGATCTTCAGACGATTGCTCGTCGGATTCCTTGTTAGCCTGCTTCGATGCCTGTGCCATATCGATCACTCCTACGCCGCGATGGACAATCGCGATAGCTGGTTAGAACTAATGTCAGCGCCCCGATCGCGCCGTGCTGCGCTGCCCCGATCGCGAGCCGGCCGAGCGAGAGGGCTTGTTGGATCCGCCCGGCCTGCTCTGCTGCCGGCTGTCGCCGCCACGGGAGCTAGGTCGCTTGCCTTCTCGTTCGTCGCCGCCTGACTCGTCCTCTTCGCGGTCACCAGCCCCTTCAGAGTCCGCCTCAGCCTCCTCGCCCTCGTCCGGGCCGGCGTCCTCAGCACCTGAGTCATCCTCCTCGTCGGAAGCATCGTCGGACTCATCTTCTTCGGACTGATCGACCTCGTCGGAAGCCTCGTCGTCCGACTCCCCTTCATCGCCCGACCGGGCAGTGTCATCCTCGGACTGGGCATTCTCATCCTCGGACCGGGCAGTGTCATCGTCGGACTCGTCCTCGGGGGCTTGCCCGTCTTCACTGGTCCGGTCTGCGCTTTCCCGGCGCTTCTTGGTTAGTTGCGCCGCACTACCGCCGGCGGAGGCGGCCCCGTCGACTGCCCGCTTGGCGGAATTGCCGCCGGCCGAACTGACCTTTTCGGTCGCGGAGCCCAGACCCTCGGTGCGCTTGTGAAGCCCCTCGGCGAGTCGCCCGGCCTGAGTCTCGAAGATGCCGAGCGCGGCAGTCTTTCCTGCGGCCAGGACCGGTCCGCGAAGTTGGGCGAGCAGCTTCTGACCCTCGTCGGTCTGCATGAGCTTGACGAGTTGATCCCGGCCGATGTCCTTGGCGCGGTACTTGCGCCCGCTCAGCCATAGCGCGAGACCTACGGCGGCCTTCGCTTTCTTAGTTCGCCCCAGAACATATCCGCCGAGCGCGGCGGCGGCGACTTTGGCAGTGTCTTGCATTGGCCCTCTCCTTACAATCGCGGACGGAAGCATTTCACCAACCCCACTTGCTGTTTTCCGGCGCTGGCTTCGCCGGCTTATGGCCTTGTGCGGGGCCGGAATCCAGGAAGTCGACGGGCGGTAGCGGCCCGGTGGCACGAATGGACAGCCTGGGGTATTCGCTTTGGACAAGCCGGTAGGCATCGTCGAATTGCGCCAGCCTGTCCTTTTCCACCAAGAAGGCCCACCTCAGAACTGGGTCCTCCGGTCCTTCAAGAATCGCGCGGGGGGTGTCGGCGACCGCAACGCTGCGCAATCGATCAACCACGTCCTCACCTATCCTCCGGCGCTCTGTCACGAGCAAGGCTGCGACCTGCTCGCCCACCTCGAGCCGCTGCTGGAAATCGGCATCGGCCGGGAGCCGGATACCGCTGTGGTTCGCAAGTTCCGCGATCGTGAAGCTTTCGTCGTCCTCGGCATCGACGTGGACCTCCACCTTGCCGGCCAAGCGCTGCAGCTCGGCCTCGAAATGGGCGCCCTGGGGCCGCAATACCTCCGATCGCACGGTCGCGGCATCCGGCATGACGGTGCCCAGCGCGAGCGGCAGTACGGTGCCCGCCTCCACGAGTGCGAGCAGAACACCCAAGTAATCGTTGGCATCCTCGGCCGTCAGGTTGTCTTCATCGGCAAGCTCGCTGCAGATAGCCGCTACCGTGCCGTCAGCGACGGATTCGAGGGAGGCGCCGCCGATCCCGGGTGTATCCGGCGGCTGCTGGGACGCGGGGACGATGCCGTAGAGGCAGAGCATCGCTATCCGCCGTCCCCACGCCGCGCCTTGCTAGCCGACCGCTCGGCGGGCGCCGACCGGGACTCATCCTCATCCTGGCCCTGGTCCTGCTCTTGGTCCTGGTCATTGCCCCGCAGCGAGGACAGTGCGTCCTTCGCCGATTCCTTGACACCACCGAGGGCACCCTTGGTCTTGCGCTTGGCGCCGCCTTCGGTCAACTCGTTCATCAGACCTGGCAGGCCGGCAGCCTGTTCCCGCGGTTGAAGGTCGAGTCGGTTCGTAGCCTCGGCGAACCGCAAATAAGTATCGACAGAGGCGATAACTATCCGGGCGTCGAGCGTCAGGATCTCGATCCCGACCAGGGCCAGGCGCACGTAGGCATCGATGACGATGCCTTTGTCCAGGACGATGTCCAGGACCTCGGCCAGGCCGGCTGGTCTGGACGCTCTGCTGGCGGGCTGCATGCTCATCGTCATGCCGATTTCCTTCCTGTCAGCGGTTGATATCCCTGAACCGGACTTCTCACCGTGGGCTGTCCGGCGGTTCGTGTGGTCTCGAGCAGGGTTTCGGTGAGCGTGTCGAGCTGGGTTCTCGCTGCTTGCAAGGTTGTGCCGAGGCGCTCCACCTGTTCGGCACTGAGGTTGCCTTCCTCGAACCGTCGGATGGCCTGGCGCTCCAGCAGCTCGTGTAGCAGCCGCAGGACCGCCACGATGACCTGGGCCAGTCCGGCGCTGAGCTGCTCGGGCTCGAGATCGATGCGGATCGGGGGAGGCTTGGCGGTCATGACGCCGGCTCCGAAACACCGGTGAGCAGGGCGCGTAGATCCAGCTGGATGAGGTCGACGCCGGCGACGGAGATGATCAGGTCCCCGGCGATGGCGACCCCGGTGTCGATCAGGGTGTCCAACAGTTCTACGAGTCCGTCCAACCCTTGCAGCTGGCCCGGCTTCAGCGGTTCAGACATCGCGGGCCGCCGCGAAGTTGAGCACCGTAAAGGTGTAAGGCAGCCACGGGCCGCTGACTCGAAGCTGGCCGCCCTGGGTTTTGACAAGTGCGGCATGCCTTTCGACGACCCGAGCAAAGGCGTCCGTCCGGTCATCGGGAAGCAGGTAGGCGGTGTTGTAAACCCTCGTCCCGGCGGTGTGCAGCGGCAGCGCGGCCAGCACTCCCGAGGTACGCAATTCGGCGTCCAACGCTCCGCCCGCCTCGGCGGTTCGCCTCCGCAGGGTTCTGGCGTCCGACAGCCGACTTTGCCTGGCCAGAAGGTAGTCGGTGCCGGTGGCTGCGCCGTCCCGCTGGATCGGCGTGGCCGCGGCGACCTGCTCGGTGTCGCTGGGCAGGTCGATGTGGACAGCCCATTCGCTACACCCGTTGAGTGCCTTCAATTGCGAAGCGAGTGACTCAGCCGTGTCGGCGAGCACCTCACTGAGCTCGTTCACGGCCCGCACCACGGTGGCGAAGCGAACCGGCAGAACCGTCGTCCTAGCCGAGACCGAGCGCAGCACTTCGTCGTGACGGGTGGCAAGTGAGGCCAGCTGGCGATCCGACAGTTCAGCGGCACCGGACCGCAGCACGGGGTGGAGGTCAGAATGCACGACGGCTACCGGCCCGACCTCGCTCTGGCGCAGCGCAGTCTGGGGATCCAGTCCGGACAACCCGGCGACGTCTGCTCCGCTGGCGATGATGCAGTACAGGTACTGCTGTGCGGTGCCGGTGCCGGTGCCGGGCGTGGTCGGTGCTCCCGCAGCGCCGGTATCAGGTGACATCGGAGCGTCCCTCCAGCTCTGAAATGCGCTGCCGTAACTGGGCATTCTCCTTCTCGATCTCGTCAGGGCCCCGCTCATGCTGTGAACCGTTCGAGGAGAGGAATGGGTCGGTCTTCCACCAGTCGATGCCCATCGCCTGTGCGGTATCCACCGACGCGATGAGCAATCGCAGCTTGAGGGTGAGCAGGTCGATGTCCAAGACGCTGACGACCACGTCACCAACGATGACCACGCCTTTGTCGAGAACCCGTTCCAGCAGGTCGGCGAGGGAGTTGGGGGCGGCTGGAGGCGAGGTGCTCACGGTACGGGCACCCCGACCCGCGGCCATGGGACTAGCGGTCATAGGCCGACTCGACTCCAATCCGGTCGAACTGCAGAGTCCAGCTACGGGTGAGCTACTTCTGGTACTGCGGCGTACAGCGGTATCAGGAATTGTCTGTTGCGGAGCGGGCAAACCGGCGCAGTCGCTCGTAACCGAGCAGCTCGCCATCGCCGTCGATGTCCAGGCGATAGGTTGCCAAGACGCTCATCGTCGACGGAATTCGGTCGACGTCAATAACGTCGACGAGCACCGACCAGCCGTCCTCGGTCGAACGCACTCCGGTCACACGCTCCGCCGGCTGCTGCGTCAGCTGCTCGAAGATCTCGACGGCAGCCTGAATCGCCTTGATCGGCACCGGCTTTCTCGGCGCACGGCCATTCTGTGAGCTTTTCTGGTCCGGGCCGTCGGCTTGATCCGCCGCCATCTAGGTCACCCCGCGTACCAACTGGTACCTCCCGCGGAAGCGTCGGTGCGTTGGCTACGTCACCGCAAAGGCACTAAGAGACAGCTAACGCCGCAAGCGGCGGCTTTGCAACAATCGCCAAGCCTCTCTAACACTGTCTCAACATTGTGATCGGCCGCCCGCTGACATTGTTGCCGGCCATCGCGGCGTGTATGTATGAATGGTCAGTATCAATTTCGTCATGGCGCAGGGAGTTGATCAACTATGACCGACGATGTCGCGACGCGGCAAGATCAGGACGAGCGCGCAGACCTCCATGACGCCTTCTACGGTGCCTTGCTCGACAAGATCAAGCAGGATCGCTATCCCAGCCTCATGATGCTCGACATGCTCGAACAGCTGATGTGGGGCCATGAGCGCCAGGCGACGGTCGAGGCTCTATTGGACAAGATCAAGAGCGAGCGATACCCGAGCCCGGCGATGCTGAGGCGCCTTGCCCGTCTGGCGGGTTGACCGGCGGGAATCAGCCGCTTCTGCGGTGTAGTCCCTCGTACCGGTTCCTGGCCGAGTACTTGATCCCGGCCGAGGACTTGTTCTTTGCCGAGGGAGCAGATCGATCATTCCTCAGCCGGCTGGCCTCGCCCTCACCGGTCGGCTCCGCCGGATCCCCGTCGGGACCGGACTCATCGGCATCCAGAGAACCTTCTGGGCTGGGGCCGCGAAGGAGCGCGAGCCCTTCGTCATTGGAATTCGGTTGGCGCTTCATCCCGGAGATTCACCGATCCTTGCCCCCGCTGTCGTGCTCACTGCCGAGCCCCGCGTGCCCTTCATGATGCACTGCTCCCGGTCGCGCGGGAATGATGGCTTTCTGTCATCGAATTGATGCGAACGGTGATCGGCGAATCGCCTTCATGACAAAGGGGATAGTGCTGCTGGCCGAGCCTGGGCACGACCGGGTGTACAGGCCAAGCGCAACTCGGCGCGCTACGATCACCGGGACGGCTCAAAAGCGCAGCCATAAAGTGCAAAAGATTGCGAGCCGCATCAATGGATGCCGTCACCGTCATCATGAACGATCACCGACAGCTCGAAGACCTCTTCGACCGCGCCCAATCCGATTCCGAGGACCGCGCCGCACTGCTGGAAGAAATTCGCGCACGATTGAGCGCGCACAGCGTAGCCGAAGAGGTGCACGTATATCCCGAGCTCGAGAAGCGGGATCCGTCCGAGGCGGAGGAAGTTCACCACGGCACCCAGGAGCACCGCGAGGCGGAGGAGAAGCTCGCCGCCGCGCTGTCGGCCGGCGAGTCCGACTTCGCATCGGCCTTCCAGGAGTTCGTCGACGCGGTGAAGCATCACGTCGAAGAAGAGGAGTCCGAACTGCTGCCGGCGTTGCGCGAAGCGGTGACCGCCGAGCGTCTGGAGCAGCTTGGCGAGGACTTCGAGCAGCGCCGCATCGCCGAACTGGAGGACTGGAAGTCGCCGGACACCTGAGCACGTGAGCGACATCGGAGCTGCTATGACCTTTCAACCCAGCCGAGCGATCGTCACCGCTGCCGACTCGGGCATCGGCCGCGCCACGGCGGTGGCGCTCGCGGCGGCCGGTATGGATGTGGGCGTGACGTGGCATGCCGACCGACAGGGCGCCGAACGCACGGTCACCGAGGTGCGCGCGACCGGCCAGCGGGCCGAGTCGGCCCAGATCGACACGACCGAGCTGAGCAGCTGCGCCGGCGTGATCGAGGACCTCGCCCGCCGGCTCGGAGGCGTGGACGTGTTCGTGAACAATGCCGGAACCGGAGTCAGCTCGTTGCTGCTGGACACCTCTGTCGAGGATTGGCGGCGAGTGGTTGCCACCGATCTCGATGGGGCCTTCGTCTGTATCCAACGCGCTGCCCGATGGATGGTCGAGGCCGGACGGGGCGGGCGTCTTATCGCTGTCACCAGTGTGCACGAGCACCAGCCCCGAGTCGGGTCGGCTGCCTACGACGCGGCCAAGCACGGCCTCGGCGGCCTGATGAAGACCGCCGCGCTCGAACTGGGCCAGTACGGGATCACCGCCAACTGCGTGGCGCCCGGTGAGATCGCGACGGCCATGACCGGGCAAGAGGACGAGGATCCACATGACACCCACCGGCCCGGGGTGCCACTGGGCCGTCCGGGGGACGCCCGCGAAATTGCCGCCGTCATCGCGTTTCTCGCCTCGCCACAGGCCTCCTACGTCACTGGCGCGAGCTGGGCGGTGGACGGCGGGATGCTGCAGATGGGTCCGCAGGCCGGGTCGCACATCACCAGCGATGAGTGGCGAACTCCCTGATTAGCCGCGGCGAAGAGCTTCCACCGTGCTCGCCAGCTCGGCTACCCCCGCGGCCTGGTGGGTCCTGCCTTCGCCGTCGGAAACCTGATACCCGCTAGCGGTTGCCAGCACATCCACCGAGGCGCCGGCCGGCCGCCCGCAGCGGCGCGAGCACCCGCTCCAGTGCACGGGGAGCGACGTGCTCGCCGCGGCCGTCCGGGTCGCCATTGCCACAGCGCGGGCGTCGTGCTGCACGTCGGCCAGCGCCTTGGCACAGCCGGGACGGCCGGCGCAGGCCGTCACGCCCAGCCACGGCGAGCTGTCCTCGGTACCGAGACCCGCGTCGTGGGCTGATTCCGCTGCCGTTACCGGATCGGCGACATCGGTCGCCACGATGCTGCGCCAGGGCGTGATCCGGATTCCCCGCCGGCCCGAAATCTCAGCGAGCACCTGCGCCTGCTCGGGGAGCAGCCGGCCCAGCGGGATCTGGACCGTCAGACTGTGCAAGCCGTTGC
Source organism: Pseudonocardiales bacterium (assembly GCA_030840285.1). Lineage (GTDB taxonomy): Bacteria > Actinomycetota > Actinomycetes > Mycobacteriales > Jatrophihabitantaceae > Jatrophihabitans_A. The sequence goes on along the minus strand of JAVEES010000308.1, from coordinate 7,785 downwards.
GCTGTTCGGCCACGCCGAGTGCCAGCGGTGCTTCGGGGGCGAAACCTGCCAGCACTCCTAGGGCTGGTTCGGACGGCAGAGCCTGAATGCCGCGGGCGCGCAGGCGGTGCAGCGCGCGGCGGGCGACGAGCCGTGGACCGTCCACAAGATCGGCGATCCGCCAGGCCGCCTGGCCAGCAGGGTCGGTCTGCGTGTTTCGCTCGTCGAGGAACGCCTCGGCGAGGGCGAGAGCCACGGTGACCGCGTGCGAGGCGTCCACGGCGAAATCACCCGGCCAGAGCCGGATCTTGCTCGCGCTGATCGCGATGAGAGTGACATCAGTGGCGGCGGCCGCGATGTCACCGCGTCCGTCGTCCACTCCGAACAGGAACCGCCCGGGCAGCTCGGCCAGCCGGACGTTCGCGCACAGCTCGCGGTCCAGGCTCTGCACGAGGTCGATCGTGTCAGCCTGCCCGAGGCCGTCCAGCCCCGATAGCGGTGAGCCGAGGATATTGCGGACGCGCTCGTGCGCCAGGGACGGCAACAGCCCTAGCGTCTGAAGACGGGTGGCCAGTTCGGTCGCCGCCGTGGCGTCCAGGCCGCGCAGCTGCAGATTGGCTCGTGACGTCAGCTCCAGGCGGCCGTCTCCGAGCTCGGCCGACAGCTCGGCCAGACCGATCAGCGCCGTGGCGGACAGGACACCGCCCGGGACGCGGATCCTGGCGAGCAAGCCATCCGCCGCCTGGTGCAGCGTGAGGGCACCCGGGCAGGCGTCGGGTCGCGTGCGCGACGAGCCCGGGGGCTGCGGGATGGCTCCTTCTACGGGCGCAAGCACCGCTGGATCATACGGCGGCGGCATGCTCGGCCCCATCCGCGAGCCCCTATCCGGCGCTCTGTCCGGAGGCCGGTCTATCCGCCGGCCGCTCGCTCAGTACGTCCAAAACATCTGCTGGAGCTCGCCGACATCCTGAGTCTTCGTCATTGCCAGCGCGATCAGCAGGCGGGCCTTCTGCGGGTTCTGATCGTCGACCACCAGCCAGCCGTTCGCGTCATCGAGTGCCGCGATGTTGCGCACCACCGAGCCGCTGGCGGCGCGGCTCGCGCGAACGATGTGCACGCCGGCCGCCCGGGCCGCCATCAGGGAACCGCTGATGTGCTCGGAGACATAGCCGTTACCCATACCGGCGTGGACGATGGCGGCCGTGCCCGAGTCGACCAGCGCCTCGACGGTCGCGGTAGTCATGCTGGCGTGGGCGTAGACGACCCCGACCTGCGGCAACCCGTCCAGAGCGCTCAGATCGAAGGGCGTCTGCCAGGTGTGCCGGCGAACCGGCGCGCGGTAGAACACCGGCGCGTCGCCGACCATGTAGCCCAGCGGACCGTGCGGGGACCTCAGCGCCGCGACGTTGAGCGTGTGCGACTTCGTGACGTCGCGGGCGGTGTGGATCTCATCGTTCATGACGACCAGAACGCCCTTTCCGCGCGCCTGCGGATTGGCCGCCACCGCGACCGCGTGGCGCAGGTTTCTGGGCCCGTCAGCACTCAGGGCGTCGGCCGGACGCATGGATCCGACGAAGACGACCGGCTTGTTGCTGGTGAGGCCCAGGTGCAGCAGGTATGCGGTCTCCTCCAGCGTGTCGGTCCCGTGAGTGATGACCACCGCGTCAACGTCGTCGCTGTCGAGCAGCTGGCTGGTTCGCCGCGCGAGCGTCAGCATCCCGGCGTCGTCCATGTTCACCGAGTCGATCTGCAGGACCTGCTCGCCCGTGACGTCGGCCAGCTCGTCCAGGCCCGGGACGGCTGCGATCAGGTCCTGGACTCCGACGGTGGCCGCGCGGTAACTGCCAGCGATGTCGGGAGATCGCGTTCCGGCGATGGTGCCGCCGGTGGCCAGGACGGCGATGGTCGGCCGACGGGTTGCCTGAGTGCTCATCGGAAGCGGTCTCATCACGCGGGCAGCAGCGCAGCAAGCCGGGCGGCATCGATGTTGCCGCCGCTGAGGATGACGCCTACCCGCTTGCCCCGCAGGTCGGCGGCTCGTGCGCGGACCGCGGCGAAGCCGAGGCACCCGGTGGGCTCGACGACGATCTTCATGGTGGAGGCGAAGATCCGGATTCCTTCCAGAAGTTCGCTGTCGGTGGCGGTGAAGATATCGGTGACCTCGCGGCGGATGATGTCGAAGGTATACGCGCCCAGATGCTGCGTCTGAGCACCGTCGGCAAGCGTTTTGGGTGTGTCGATATGGACGATCTCGCCGCGGCGCAGGGACTGCTGGCCGTCGTTGCCGGCTTCGGGCTCAACACCGTAGAGCTGGCAGTCCGGCGACAGCGCGCTTCGGGCAAGTGCCGCGCCCGACAGCAGGCCGCCGCCGCCCAGCGGCACGAACAGCGCGTCCAGCTCGCCGACCTCGGTGAACAGTTCCCGGCTCGCCGTGCCCTGACCGGCGATCACATCGGGATGGTCGTAGGGCGGGACGAGCGTCAGGCCACGCTCGGCCGCCAGCGTCCGGCCGATCTCTTCACGGTCCTCGGTGTAGCGGTCATAAGAGATGACCTCGCCGCCGTAGCCCTTGGTGGCAGCGACCTTGGAAGGGGGAGCGTCATGCGGCATGACGATGGTGGCCGGGATGCCGAGGATGCTGGCCGAGAGGGCGACCGCCTGCGCGTGGTTGCCGGAGGAATAGGCCACCACGCCGCTGCGCCGCTGCTCGGGCGTGAATCGGGACAGCGCGTTGAAGGCGCCACGGAACTTGAACGCGCCCATCCGCTGGAAGTTCTCGCACTTGAAGACCACGTCGGCGCCGAGTTCCTCATTAATCAGGCGGGAGCGCAGCACGGGGGTGCGATGGGCGTACGGCTCGATGCGTGCGGCCGCCTGCTCGACGTCGCTGTAAGTCGGTGCTTGGGGCATCGGTTCGCCCTTCCGGTTGGGTGATGTGGACGTGTTCACCACGGCCAATCAACTCTCAGGCCGAGACCGGCCTCGGTAGCACGCCGGTAGAGATAGGCGGCAACAGTCAGATCCTGCAATGCCAGGCCGGTCGCGTCGAAGATCGTGATCTCGCTGTCGGAGCGCTGGAAAGCCTCGCCGCCGGCCAGCACCGTGCCGATCTCGACCGCGGGGGTCACCGGTGCGGCCCACTGCAATTCGCCGATCTCACCTGCCTGGGTCAGGTCGTCGACGAATACCCTGGCGCGCTCGAAGAGTACGGGCGGCAGTTCACGCTTGCCCCTGGTATCTGAGCCGACGCAGGTCAGATGCGTTCCGTCCTGCACCGCGTCGGCGGAGAACAACGCGCCACCGCCCGGGGTGGCGGTGATGACGATGTCGCTGGCGGCGACGGCAGCATCCGGATCGGGGGAGTGGCTCACGGTGTGGTCCGCGGCGAACAGCGACTCGAACTCCGGACGAGGCCGGCCATCAGAACTCACATAGCGGATCTCGCTCAGCGACGGCCGCGCCCGCAGCGCGAACTCCACCTGGACGCGTGCCTGGATGCCGGTGCCGAAAACGCAGAGCCGGGTGCTGTCGGTCCTGGAGAACAGCTCGGCGCCGAGACCCCCGGCGGCGCCGGTTCGCATGGTGGTAACCGCATTCCCGTCGATCAGGCAGGTCGGCCGGCCGGTCGCCGGATCGATGAGCATGATGGTGGCCTGGTGCGCCTCCGCATCCAGCTTGCGATTGTTCGGCCAGAATCCGGCCGCCTTGAAACCGAGCACTCCCCGCATCGGGATGTCGCCGGTCTTGATCCCGAAGACTGCCCCCGCGGGCAACTTCTCGCGGACCAGCGGGAACACTCGCCCGCCGCCCGCGCTGTGCAAGGTGTAGGCGTCGCGCACCGCCGCGGTCACCTCATCGGCGACCAGTAGCTGCTCGACGACGCCGCCATCGAGCAATCGCAGCGTGCCCTCGCGCTTAGCCGTCATTCGCTGATCACCTTCGGAATAGTCGGGCCGTGGCCCCTGCGGTACACCATGACCGTCCGGCGGAACGTGATCACAGGCGTGCCGTCCTGCTTGTAACCCGTGGTGCGCACGGTGACGATGCCGACCTGCGGCCGGCTGCGGGACTGCCTGGTCTGAAGGACCTCGGATACCGAGTAAACGGTGTCGCCCTCGAACAGCGGATGGGGCAGGCGCACCTCGTCCCAACCGAGATTGGCCATCACGTTCTGAGAGATGTCGCTGACGCTCTGGCCGGTGACCAGGGCGATCGTGAAGGCTGAGTTCACCAGCGGCCGGCCGAACTCGGTTTGCGCTGCGTAATGCTGGTCGAAGTGCAGCGAGGCGGTGTTCTGGGTAAGCAGGGTGAACCAGGCGTTGTCCGTCTGGGTGACCGTGCGCCCCAGCGGGTGCTGGTAGACATCGCCAACCGTGAAGTCCTCGAAGAACCGGCCGCGTCCATGCTCTGTCGTCATGCGCTCATCCCTCGAGCCTGCCGAACGCACCGGCGCTGGTGAGCGCCTCGATGCGCTCCGGTAGGTAGCCGAGCAGTTCCCGCAGCACGGCGTCTGCGTCCTCATGACGAGCGGGACCGCGGACGTAGTCGGGCTCCTGCGAACCGACCCGCACCGGGCTGCGGACCTGGCGGACCGTCCCGAAGCGGGGATGCTGGGTCTCTACCACCATTCCGCGCGCGATGGTGTGCTCGTCGGTCAGCGCCTGTGAGACGGAGTTGACGGGTCCGCAGGGAACTCCGGCGCTGCGTAGGACGTCCAGCCATTCAGCTGCGGGACGGGACAGGAAGGCCTCGTCGAGAATGGGCAACAACTGATCGGCGTTGCTGTTGCGATCCCGGAACGTCGCGAAGCGCTCATCGCTTGCAAGCTCCGGCCGGCCGATTGCCACGGCGAGCCGCTGCCAGAACTTCTCCTTCGCGCAGGCGATCACCAGCCAGCCGTCCTTGGCCTGGAAGGCCTGGAACGGAACCAGTGACGGATGCGCTGAATGGTGCGTCCGGCGCGGGTCGAAATCGCCATTGAGGTTCCAGATCGCCGGGTAGGTCAGCATCGAGATCGCCGTGTCGAAGAGGCTGACGTCGCAGTCCATCCCGGTGCCGTCGCGGCGCGCGGCGTGCACACCGGCCAGGACGGAGATCGCGGCGACCAGCCCGCCGGAGTAGTCCACCAGCGACAGGCCCGATTTCGTCGGCGGTCCGGACGGTTCACCGGTGATGTCCATCCAGCCGGAGATGCCTTGCAGGATGTAGTCATAACCGGGTTCGGCCGAGCGTGGCCCGGTCATCCCGAAACCGGTCAGCGCGCAACAGACGATTCGGGGATTGAGGTGTTTCAGCTGTTCGTAGGTGATCCCGATCTTGGCTGGGACATCGCCGCGCAGGTTGGAATAGACGACATCGCTCACCCGCACCAGGTCCTCGAAGACCGCGCGGCCCTCAGCCGTCGCGAGATCCAGACTGATGCTCCGCTTGTTCCTGTTGAACACCTCGAAGAAGAGGCTGTCCTCCTCCTGCTGATAAGGCGGCACGTAGCGCCCGACGTCGCCGCCGCTGGCGGGATCCTCGATCTTGATCACCTCGGCGCCCAGATCAGCCAGGTGCACGCTGCCGAAAGGACCGGCGCCGTATTGCTCGACGGCCAGGATCCGGATATCGGCCAGAGGTTTCATGCCCTACCTTCCCGCTGTGGCCGTGGCAGCCCGATCGCGGGCTGCCACCAGGGCGCTGACCCGGGCCATCTCGTTGCCGACGATCATCATGCCTTCATCCACGCCCATGCCGGGCTTTGCCAATATCTGCGCGGCGCCGCACGCCATCGCGATATGCGCGGAGATCTGCGCGGACCGTTCGGTCTCGTTGCAGGTTCCGCCGCAGTACGCGGCCAGACCGTTTCTGGTGACGAGAAGCAGTGCTTCGATGGTGTTGTTGATGCCGCCGAGGTCGGGCGTCTTGACGTGGATCATGTCGGCGCTCTGGGCCTGGACGAAGAGCTCGATGTCAGCCAGCGTGTTGCACCACTCGTCCACCGCGATCTGCACCTCACTGCCCCGCGCGCGCAAGGCGCTACGCAGCGCGGCCGAGCACGTCACCTGGGCGTCGCGGCTGCCTGCGTCGATGACATGCTCGACCCGTAACTGAAAGGGACGCGCCAACCGGCCCAGCTCGGCAAGGTAATCCGCCACGCGCTCCACGTCACCGTCGAAGGCTGCTCCGATGGTTCCGTAGACGTCGAAATGCAAGACCGGCCGGTAGTCCTCTCGGCTGCGCAGGGCGATGATCCGGTTGCGCACCCAGACGAGGTACTCGGCCAGCAGTTCGCCATCCTGCCCGAGCTTGGTCGCCACCTGATTGATCAGGCCGTGCGGCATCGCATCGGCGCCCTTGAGCACCATCTTGTCGACGTTGTCATACCTGTCGTCCCCGCTCTGCACGAACATCGGCACCGGGGCTATCTCGATGCCGGTCTCGTACTCGTCACGGATCACTTCGGCCATCGTGACGCCGCGGGCGCGGGCAACCGCGTCGAGCAGCGCCTGGGTGACGCCATAGCGGATGGCGGTGTGCAAGGGGTGACCCTCTACCTCCAGCCCGTCCACCAAGCTCGCCACGCTACGGAAGTCCTGGATTTCCTTGCCGATCAGCAGGGGAGCCACCCAGCGCTGGATCGTCGCGACCGCCATAGCGGCGTCGAACAGCACATCGCGACCGCCCACGCCGGAATACTGCACTGCCGCACAATCGCCATAGGCCACCTGGCCGTCGTCCAGTACCAGCATGACGGAGACTGCCTCACCGGCCTGCCGGATAGCCTTGAACCCGGGGGTCAGCGGGGCTCCGGCGTAGCTGAAGCCGTCGTGCGGGGCGCCGGCGCGGATGGCCGCCTGGTCATCGGCAAAGAAACCAGAACGGACCGGTACGCACAGCACTTCGGTGATCAGCACGTGAGCTCCCCTATTTGGTGGGCCGATGTTATATCAGGAGCAGACTAGCGACAAGGCCGGTCAACATCGATCGACTGCGAGGCTCTGATTATGCTGTTGACATGACTCAGATATAAGAGGATGCTAGCCAGCATCCAGCAGCTATCGGTGCAGACCAGAGTTGTGCTTGGCCGGTACAAAACACTGAGCCACGCGATGCCAGATGTCATACCGCGCGACGATGCGCGGCTCCGTAGGACCACCACTTCACACAGCGGACGTTCGGCCCCGAGTGAACCGCTGAAGTCTCTTGAAACGCCACCACCAGATCGGATCGAGAAACCTCTCGAGCGACACTAGGAGCCGCATGAATCTCAACCACAACGACGGCCAGCAGCTCGACGCGTTCGAGGCGGCTATCCGGCACGGGTTTTCCCGGCGGCGCTTCATGGCGGTGGGTGGCGCGGCGCTGGCCACCGCTGCCGGCGGCTCGCTGTTGGCGGCCTGCAGCAAGTCGGGAAGCTCGTCCAGCAAGGCATCAGATGCGTTGACGGTGGGCGTGTACCAGGAACCGGACACGCTGGACCCGAACGCGACGGGCCTTGCGCTCTCGTCCCTGATCGCGTCAGCGATCTTCGATCCGCTGATGTGGTGGCTGCCCAAGGCGGGCGGCGGCAACGAATACGTCCCGGGGCTGGCGACGGGATACACCGTGTCCGCCGATGCGAAGACCTATACGTTCAAGCTTCGGCAGGACGTCACCTTTCACGACGGGACGAAGTTCAACGCCGACGCGGTCAAGGCGACGTTCGAGCACATCACGGACCCGGCCACGAAGTCCCGCTCGGCACTCGGTTCCCTGGGTGCCTACAAGGAGACCAAGGTCGTCGACCAGTACACGGCGCAGGTCGTGTTCAGCGAACCCAAT
>JAVEES010000277.1 GCA_030840285.1 Pseudonocardiales bacterium | reverse complement strand
GGGCCCGGAGTGCGCGCCCTGCGCGCCGATCCCGGCTACGTCGAGCGGGCGCATGCCCTGGGCCGCCGAGTGTTCTGCTGGACGGTGGATGAGCCCGGCGACGTCGAGTTCGTGAGCGAGCTGGGCGTCGATGCGATCATCACCAACCGCCCGGCGGCGGTCCGCCGGCAGCTCAGCGCGCGTCACCCGAAGTAGGCCTGATCCGATTTAGCAGACTATAAGTAATTGCGCGGGCAATGTTTACGTTCAGGTGGCGACGGGTAGAACCTTCCATGGCCGAACCGCCGACGTGCAGGCGGTACGTGGCGGACGGCTCGGAGGTGGTTCAGTGCCAACGCTGTGGGTTCGACACGCGCCGACGAGTGCATACCTCGTCCGTCGCAGCGTCGCCGAATCCTTGCGCCTGGCTGGCGTGTCGGATGCTGACACCTTCAATGCCGCGCTGATTGCCAGTGAGCTGGTGGGCAACGCCGTCCGGCACGCCCCCGCGCTGCCGTCCGGCCATCTCGTGATCGAGTGGTCCGTCAGCGGCGCGGCATATCAGATCGCGGTGACCGACGGTGGCGCGATCCGCTCGCTGAGCATCCCCCCTGCCGACGTCTCCGATACCGCCGGCCGCGGTCTGAGCATCGTCGGCGCGATCTCATCCGAGTGGGGCGTCACGCCGGGCGAGGGAACAACCACCGTCTGGGCACGGGCGAACCTCGCTGCGGCGCCCCGTCGACCGCTCAGTGACCAGGTGTGCGCCGCCCACTGACAGCGGACGTTCCGGCACCCGGCTAGGACGGCAGGCTGCGCATCACCCGAAGTGCCACCGAAAGGGTCGCCAGGTCGACCGTGTCGCGCGAGAGCGCCTCGGCGAACGTGCCGCGCGCCCGATCCACCCGTTCCGGATTCTGCTGCGCCCACTCGGCAAGCCGGTCGGTGGCGCTGAGGTCCGACGGCGTCGAGCTCAGCACCGCCTTCGTCACCGCCGCCAGGGCCGCATACACGTCGTGCCGCATGGCCGCCCTGGCAAGTGCGGACCACCGGTCATCGCGGGGCAGGTTCGTCACCGCGTAGAGGATGTCGTCGACACTGAGCTGCTCGGACAGCGCGAAATGGAGATCCGCGACTTCGGCAGCCGGACGGTTGTTGGCGACCGCGATCTCCACGACATCGAGCAGCAGGAAGGACGTCAGCAGCACCGAGATCCGCTTCGCGAGCTCGCGGGGCAAGCCGTGTCCGACCAGCCGGTCCACCTCGGCGTAGAGGTTCTCGCGCTCGCGTCCGCGGAGCAGGTCCGGGACTTTCCCGGTCAGGTCGGCGACGGTGCCGGCGAAGCGCTTGATCTCCGCGGCCACGTCGGTGATCGGGAACCGGATGTCGACCAGCCACCGCACCGCCCGGTCCATGGTGCGCCGCACCTCGCGGTAGCCGATGTGCTGGGCACTCGTGGGCACCTGGTTGTCGAGCGCCTCGATGTCCGCCCAGATGTCGGCCAGGCCGAACACCTCGCGCACCACCGTGTAGGCGCGCGCGATCTGGGCAACGTCCGCACCGGTTTCTTCCCTGGCGCGAAAGACGAAGGTCAGGCCGCCCCGGTTGACCATGTCGTTGACCATGCAGGTGGTGATGATCTCCCGGCGCAGCGGGTGCTTGTCCAGGTCGGCGTCGAACCGCTCGGCGATGGGCCGGGGGAAGTAGTGCTGCAGCTGCCCCCGGAACCACGGCTCGTCCGGCACGCCGGAGTCGCGCAGATCCTCGGTCAGGACGATCTTGACGTAGGCGGCCAAGACCGCAAGTTCGGGTGAGCTCAATCCCTCGTGGGCCGCCTCGCGCGCAGCGAGTTCCTTGTCGGTGGGCAGGTATTCGATCTCGCGATCCAACTCGCCGGCCTTCTCGAGCTCGCGGATCAGGCGGCGATGCACTGACACCAGCGCCTTCGCGCCGTGCCGTCCGACCCCGAGCATCACGTTCTGCCCGTAGTTGTCGCGCAGCACCAAACTGCCGACCTCATCGGTCTGTTCGGCCAGCAGCTCGTTGCGAGCAGGCACGGTGAGGATGCCGGCACGTACCGCGCGGTCCAGCAGGATCTTGATGTTGACCTCGTGGTCGGAGGTATCGACGCCTGCCGAGTTGTCGATCGCATCGGTGTTGATACGCCCTCCGGCTCGGGCGAATTCGATTCGTCCGCGTTGGGTGAAGCCGAGGTTTCCGCCCTCGCCGACAACCTTGCAGCGCAGCTGGGCACCGTCGGCGCGCAGCGAATCGTTGGCCTTGTCCCCCGCATCCAGGTGCCCCTCGCTGGAAGCCTTGACGTAGGTGCCGATACCGCCGTTCCACAGCAGGTCCACCGGCGCCCGCAGGATCGCGTTGATGAGCGCGGCGGGCGAGAGGGACGTGGCGCCCGGATCGAGCCGCAGAGCCTGAGCCGCCTCGGCGGAGACCGGGATCGACTTGGCATTACGGGGAAATATCCCGCCGCCGGCCGAGATCAGCTCGGGATCGTAATCCGCCCAGCTCGAACGCGGCAATGCGAACAGCCGCTGCCGTTCAGCGAAGGACGAGGCGGCATCCGGATCGGGATCGATGAAGATGTGGCGGTGGTCGAAGGCTGCCAGCAGCCGGATGTGCCGGCTCAGCAGCATGCCGTTGCCGAACACGTCACCGGACATGTCACCGATGCCGACCACGGTGAAGTCCTCGCTCTGGGTGTCGAGTCCCAGCTCCCGGAAGTGGTACTTGACCGACTCCCACGCACCCTTGGCGGTGATGCCCATCGCCTTGTGGTCATAGCCGACGGAGCCTCCGGAGGCGAACGCGTCGCCGAGCCAGAAGCCGTAGTCCTTGGCGACCCCGTTCGCGATGTCGGAGAAGGTGGCCGTGCCCTTGTCGGCCGCCACCACGAGGTAGGAGTCGTCGGGGTCGTGCCGCACCACGGACGGCGGCGGCACGATCTGCGCGCCGTCGCGGTT
>JAVEES010000053.1 GCA_030840285.1 Pseudonocardiales bacterium | reverse complement strand
CGCTGCTGCTGCTCGGGGCCGCCGGCCTGGCCATCTACTTCCTCGCGACCAGCCTGCTGGTCAACGGGTACCTCGGCAGCAGCCTGCAGCAGCGCTCGGTCGCGCAGATCGATGCCAGCGGATCGTTGCTCATCGGTGGCCGGCCGGAGTGGGCAGCGACGGTGCAGTTGATGCGGCTCAACCCGTTCGGCTACGGCTTGGGCGCCGTACCCAACGCCGATGATCTGCTGGCTGGCAAGAAGGGTTTCGCCAGCATCAACGTCGACTACAACAACGGCTACATCGAGAACTACATGCTCGGCGCGCAGTTCCATCTGCACTCGATCATCGCCGATCTCTGGTCATCCTGCGGTATCGCCGGGCTAGCGCTGGCCGGTGTCATCCTCGTCATCCTGCTGAGTTCCCTGTCGGTCGCGCTGTCCGAACGGTCTGCCTCTGCGGCGTTCCTGGTGGTCGTTCTGGTGGCTCTGTGGGACCTGGGCTTCGGGCCGATCTTCTCCAACCTGCCCGACGTGACCTTGGCGCTCGCGATGGCCATGATGCTGCCGCATCGGCGTCGAGACGTGGCAGCGGTGCGCGGCGAGCCCGCCCAGATCCGAGTGGACGGTTGACGAGCGCCGTGCGCACAAGTTCCCCGACAGCGCGGGCTCAGCGGCTGCGGGTCATGCAGTCGATGACCGAGATCCGGCCGACGACGAACCCGTACCTGATCCAGCTGGTGTCCTCGGTGTCCGGCGAGGTGGACGTATCGACGTTCTCGTGGTGGGCGGCACTGCGCGGCAACTTCGACGTGCTGCACATCCATTGGCCCGAAGTGATGTTGCGCGACCCCTCTTCGATCAAGACCTGGCTTCGGCGGCTGGCGTTCCTGGCCTTGCTGCTGCGGATCAGGCTGGGCGGTCGCGCACTGGTGCGGACCATGCACAACAGGGCACCGCACGAACCGGGGTCACGTTCCGAGCGCTGGCTGTTGTCGCTGTCCGAACGCCTGACCACGGTATGGATCCGGCTGAACGAGAGCGCCCATCCGCCGGGGAGCGCGCCGGTGGCGACTATCGCGCACGGGGATTACCGCGACTGGTACATCGGCGCGGAGCTGCCGCCGATGCAGCCTGGCACCTTGCTGTACTTCGGACTGGTCAGGCCTTACAAGGGCATCGACCGGTTGCTGGACGCCTTCGCCGAAAGCACCGACCCGGGCATGTCGCTCAGAATCAGCGGCAAGGCCGAGGCCGGAGCGCTGCGGGAGCGGATCGAGGCGGCCCAGCGAGCCGATCGGAGGATCACGGCTCAGCTACGGTTCCTCACCGACCCGGAGGTGGCGCATGAGATGGGTTGCGCCGAAATGATCGTTCTGCCCTATCGCGACATGTTCAACTCGGGCAGCCTGTTGCTGGCCCTCTCGCTCGGCCGCCCCGTCCTCGTGCCCTCCACTGAAGTGACCGAGCAGCTGGCCGATGAGGTTGGACGGGACTGGGTCATCTGCTATTCGGGAGAGCTGAGTTCTGAGACCCTCAGCAGTGCGCTGGCCGCAACGAGGCGGCCGGGGCGCACTCGGGAACCCGATCTGAGCCGTCGAAGCTGGGATCACATCGGTTCGCAGCATGTCGCTGCCTACCGGCAGGCAGCCAGTCTCAGCGGACGTGACGTAAGCGAAGTGTGAGAAACTCGGAGTGAACAACACTCCAACGACAGTCCTCGATGGCATTGCGGGCACACTCCACGGAGGACCGCGAGGAGCCGTGGCGGCTCAGGCGAAGGATGGACTCGGATGGACTTGCGGGGTTACCTCAGGGCGATCAGGAAGTACTGGTGGATCGTCCTGCTGGTCACAGTGTTGGGTGCCGGAGCCGGCCTGCTCCGCAATGCCCGCGCCACGCCGCTGTATGCCAGCAACGTGACGTTCTTCGTCAGCACTCCTTCGGAGAGCAGCAGCTCGGCTTTCAACCAGGATCAGTTCGCTCAGCGGCGGGCGAACTCCTACGCCGGCGTGCTGACCAGCGAACGGATGGCGAAACTGATCCTGGCCAGCACCGGACTGCCGATGACGGCGGGCCAGGTCGCCCATGAGGTCAAGGCATCCGTGCAGCTCAACACCGTCCTGCTCACGGCGACGGTCACCGATCCCTCGCCTCAGCGCGCACTGACCATCGCCACCGCGATCTCGACCCAGTTCGGTGGCTTGGTCGATCAACTGGACAACAGCGGTTCTCCTACCAGCGCGACGGTTGCGCTGAACGTCGTGTCCGGTCCGGCCGTGAGCAGCAACCCGATCTCGCCGCGCAAGAAGGTCAACCTCACCCTGGGAATCGCTGTCGGGCTGTTGCTCGGTCTGGCCGCCGCGGTCGCGCGGGAACTGGCCGACACCTCGATCCGCACCCCTGAGGTGCTGCGCAGCGTCACCGACATTCCGGTGCTGGGCACCATCGGTTACGACAGTGCGGCCAAGAAGAACCCGCTCGTCGTGGGCAGCCAGATTCGTTCCATTCGAGCTGAGGCCTTCCGCCAGCTGCGGACCAATCTGCAGTTCGTGGACGTGGACAACCCGGTGAAGGTGCTGGTGGTGACGTCCTCCACCGCGTCGGAGGGAAAGTCCACCGTCGCGACGAACCTGGCGATCGTCTTCGCCGAGGCCAGCCAGAAGGTGCTGCTGATCGAGGCTGACATGCGCCGGCCACGGGTGACCGACTATCTCGGGCTGGAACGTGCGATCGGGCTGACGAACGTTCTCGCCGGTCAGGTCGAGGTCGACGACGTCCTGCAGAAGTGGGGCGAGGACGGGCTGTGGGTGCTGCCCAGCGGCACGATCCCGCCCAACCCGTCGGAGTTGCTCGGCAGCAAGAACATGGTTGAGCTGGTCGACACGCTGCGCGGACGATTCGACATGGTGATCATCGATACCCCTCCGTTGCTGCCGGTCACCGATGCTGCCGTCGCATCGGCACTGGCCGACGGCGTGGTCCTCGTCGTGCGCTACGGCAAGACCAGCCGCGCCCAGGTCGTCTCGGCGATACATTCGCTGCGATCGGTGGATGCCCGGCTGCTCGGCTCGGTCTTCAACATGCGGCCGGCGAAGAGCCTCATCCAGGGCGGCTACGACGGTTACGGCTACCGCGAGGACCAGCCCTCGGCGGGTCCGGCTCTGGACGGCGGCGCGAACCCCGCACATGAGGCCGGCTCGCAGGTCGCCGGGTCGGTGGCCGGCGGTGATGCCGGACGGGACGCAGGCTCACCGTCCGCGGGCCAGCCGTCCGAAACCGCCGTGAGGCATGAGCGGTCGCGGGTCCAGGGCTCGCGTGGCAGGTCGCGGGCTCAGACGCCTCAGCGGTCGCAGGCCGAGGTGCGCTCGGAGCGCTGACGGCCGGCGCTGACGGCCGGCGCCGTCACCGTTCCGCCCCGAGCGCGCGTTCTTCGGCCGCCGCTGGCGGCCTATCTTGCTGTCCCGTCACGGTGCTGTGAGCTAGCCGCTCGGGGGTCCGTTCGGGCTCCGCACGATCTGCTCGATCGCCCCGCTGAGGATTGCGGCGCAGCTGTCGAAGTGCCCGAGCGGCCTGCCGATGGGGTCCGCGATGTCGTAACCACCGCTCTCGACCGGCTGCAGGTCTGTCCGGGCCGCCGTCGCGAGCTTCATCAGCTGGTGCCCCGACTCGGTCGGCGTCAGTCCCGCGAGATCAGCCGCCGCGACGTCGGCGGCCGCGACCAGCCGCGCGAATTGCAGCAGCGGGAACGTCCTTGCCAGGGCTCGCGGTTCGAGAGTGACGACCGCGGCGCGATGAGCGGCGGTCGCGGTGAGGATCAGGTCCGATGCGGCGACGATGCCGGCATCCAGCCGGCGCGAGCGCCAGCCGACTGTCTCCAGCCCGCGTGAGGCCAGGGTCGAGGCCGCGAATTCGTGCATCCGGCGCCCGTTGCGAGCCCGCAGCCCCGCCGAGGACACCGACCAGTCCAGGCCGGCTTGCCGTACCTGGCGATCGAGCAGCGCCTCGGCCATCGGTGACCTGCACAGGTTGGCGGTGCAGACGATCAGGATCCGGAACGCGTGCACTGTCCCATCTTCCGCGCGCCGGCTCGAGTGCGTCAAAGCGGGTCCGAATTCTGAAATTCGAGGGGGCAGCGAGTTGCGGACCGCCGACGCGCCGATAACGGACAAGCTCGCTGTGATCTCGGTCGCATCTCGGTCCGATCACGGTCCTATCAAGGTGGCTAATATTCGCGGCGGTAATGCCGAAGTTAATCTAATGACTTCGTATTTCCCATTACTCGGACGAGTCTTTGACGGTCGCACTACACTGATGTAAGTATCACATTAAAGTCGCCGTCGAAGGCACCAACTTATCGGGGCGTACCGGACTATCTCGCATATTAACCCCCACTAAACATGAGCTTCTGGTAACGCTTTGTAATCAAGTGCTTGCGCCAAGCGATTACTTTCGGTAGCAATTTCACTGATAACCTCTCGCCGAACGCTGAGGGGGAACCGGCAGCATTTGCATTCGAGAGGTAATTGTCGAAGATGAACCACCGAAATCCGGTTGCCCGAACGCCGCGCGAAAACGTCGCGCCGCCCGCCAGGGGACGACACAGTGCCGCCCCGGCCAGCCCGAAGTCACCTTTAAAAATCGTTCTCACTCTGTGTGCCTTGCTCGGGCTTGCGGTCGCCATCCCGTCCGGCCTGGCCGCAGCCGCCCGTAGCACCAGCTTCGCCCGCAGCAGTACCCCGCTGATCGCTGAGGACGGCTTCGCTCGCACGGTCCGGGCCGGGCTGGGTGCGGCCGACATCGGCGGTACCTATGGCGTCTCCGCGGGGCCCGGTACACCGCTCAGCGTCTCTGGAGGTGCGGCTCGCATCACGGCCCTAGCGGCAGGCGGCTCGACTCTCGCGTGGCTGCCCGGCGCGGTGGCCTCCGACGCCCAGGTCCAGATCTCGCTGACGGTGCCCGCCACCGGACGCATTCCAGCCGGTCTCTATTCGGCGGTGGACCTTCGCCGGCAGTCCAGCGGAAACGTGTATCGCGCCAAGCTCAAGGTCGACGCCGGTGGTGTGCTCGGGCTACGCCTGGCGCGGGTAGTCGGCGGCACGGAGGTCACGCTCGCGGCCAAGACGCTACCCATCACGCTGAGCCCCGGCCGCACCATCACGATCTCGGCGCAGATCCTCGGATCCAACCCGGTCGCGTTGTCTGCCCGTGCCTGGTTGACCGGCGACCCAACTCCGGATTGGCAGCTGCTGGCGAAGGACTCCGCATCCAACGCAATCACCCAGCGGGGCTCCGTCGGCTTCTGGAACTACCTCAGCGCCGGCAGCTCCCCAGCGACGTACACCGAATCGGCCTTCCGGGCGGTCGCCGTCGATGGCGGGACCGGCATCACTGCCCCGAGCAGCACCGCCTCCGCCAGCGCCGCGCCGACCAGTACGTCATCGAGTGCCGCGCCGAGCACCAGCGCCTCCTCCAGTGCCGCGCCGACAACGCAGCCGGCCTCCTCCACACCAGCGCCGACCCCGACGCCGACCCCGACCTCGACGAGCCCGGCACCGTCCGCCGGCGCACGTGGTTCGGCGGCGGTCGGCACCGCGGACTACGCGCCACCGGCCAACGCCATCTATGTGGCCGCCAGCAACGGCAGCGACAGCGCCAGCGGCAGCGCGACGGCACCGCTGAAGACCATCGCCGCGGCGATCTCGAAGGCGGTCTCGGGCCAGACGATCGTTGTCCGTGGTGGTACCTATCACGAGTCCCTCACGGTGCCCGCGACCCGAAGCAACCTCACCATCCAGGCCTACCCCAACGAAGCCGTCTGGCTGGACGGTTCGAGCGTGGTGACCGGTTGGACCCAGAGCGGGACCAATTGGGTGCACAGCGGCTGGACCAAGCGGTTCGACCACTCCGCCTCGTTCACCACCGGTACGAACAATCCGGACTTCGTCAACCCGGCCTACCCGATGGCTGCCTGGCCGGACCAGGTCTTCATCGCGGGCCAGCAATTGCAGCAGGTCAGCTCGGCATCGCAGGTGGGCGCCGGCAAGTTCGCGGTGGACTACACCGCTCAGACGATCACGATCGGCTCCAACCCGAGCGGCAAGGAAGTGCGTTCCAGCGACCTGGAGCAGGCCATCTACGTGCTTGCCCCAGGGGTGACACTGCAGGGCTTCGGAGTGCACCGCTACGGAACGCCGCTGCCGTTGCTGGGCACCGTCCGGCTGGCCGGTGGCAACGACGTCGCCCGAGACCTCGTGGTCTCCGACAACGCCACTCAGGGTCTTAGCTTCCGCAACTCGGGCAACGAGGCCGACCATGTGTCCGCGCTCGACAACGGCATGACCGGCATCCACGGCAACAACGAAGACAACCTGACGATCACCGACTCGGTCATCAGCGGCAACAACACTGAGCACTTCAACGAGAGTCCCTCGTCCGGCGGCATCAAGGTGACTCGTAGCCGCACCGTCGCGGTGACCAACAGCGACGTCACGGCGAACCTCTCCAAGGGCATCTGGTTCGACGAGTCGGTGGTCGGCTTCACGATCGCGAACAACAGGCTGGTCGGCAACAGCACCGGCATCACGACGGAGCTGTCGGATACCGGCATCATCGCCAACAACTCGGTGGACGGCGGTAGCCGGGGCCTGTGGATCTTCGACACGGGCAACGTCAAGGTGTTCAACAACTACTTCGTGAACAACCCGATCGGTGCCGTCTTCCTCAACCAGGACCAGCGCCGTGAGGCAGACCCGTCCGCTGTCGGTCACGATCCCCGGCAGCCGATCCCGGATCCCACCTGCCCGTGGCTCACCCGCAACATCACGGTGGACAACAACGTGTTCGGCAGGTCCGCGGGTTCGTCGATGTTCCAGTTCTACGCCCTGGACAAGGCGACCGGCATCAGCGCCGACCAGATGAACCTCACTCTGGACGGCAACCTGTTCACCTACCACGCGACGAGTTCGGATCCGACCATGGTCGGCTGGGGCGGCTCGGACAACGTCACGGTGATCAAGTACCAGACCCCCGCAGCGCTCAACCAGGGCGAGGGCAAGACGTGGCACAACATGCAGACCTCGCCGGGGGTGCAGACCGTCGGCACGACTAGCACCACGCCTGCCGCCGACCCGGCGAACGCGGTTCCGCTGCCCGCCGAGGTGGCCTCGGTGATCGGCGTCCCGACCGGCACGAAGCGGATCGGAACCTTCTAGGAGGGCCGCCCGAAAGGCTGGTGGCCCGAAAGTCAGTGGCCGCTAGGTCAGTAGCCAGAAGTTTAACGGCGCGGAAACGAGAAGCTACCCCAGACCCGACGACATAGCCGTCGGTCTGGGGTAGCATCGTGTGTAATCGGTGTACGGGGGTCGCCGTTCTGTTGTTTGCCAGCAATCCGCCGCTCGAGGTACCAGAGCCCTGGCAAGCTGACTCCTTTCCACCGGGTAGGGCACTATTCGGGGGTATTGGTGACTGGACAGCGGATCGGCTACGCGCCCGGGGTCTATGACATGTTCCACGTCGGGCACCTCAACATCCTGCGCAACGCGCGACTGGCCTG
>JAVEES010000234.1 GCA_030840285.1 Pseudonocardiales bacterium | reverse complement strand
CCTCTAACCGACCCCGCTTTGGGGGTCTGTAAATCCCCCAAATCTCTCCCAGCAAGGTATTTCCAGACGCCCAAAGCGGCTAGCTCAGCAGATCTCGCATGAGGGCGGCTGTCTCGGAGGGGGTCTTGCCTACCCGGACGCCCGCGGCCTCGAGTGCTTCCTTCTTCGCCTGAGCGGTGCCTGCCGAGCCGGAGACGATCGCTCCCGCGTGGCCCATCGTCTTGCCCTCGGGCGCGGTGAAACCGGCTACGTAACCGACCACCGGCTTGGTGACGTTGTCCTTGATGAAGGCCGCCGCGCGCTCCTCGGCGTCGCCACCGATCTCACCGATCATCACGATGGCGGCCGTCTCCGGATCGGCCTCGAACGCTGCGAGCGCGTCGATGTGTGTCGTGCCGATGACCGGGTCGCCGCCGATGCCCACCGCGGAGGAGAAGCCGATATCGCGCAGCTCGTACATCATCTGATACGTCAGCGTTCCTGACTTGGACACCAGGCCGATCTTGCCCGGGCCGGTGATGTTGGCGGGGATGATGCCGGCGTTGGACTTGCCGGGGCTGATCAGGCCGGGGCAGTTCGGTCCGATGATCCGGGTCCGCTGCCCCTTGGCCACGTTGTAGGCCCAGGCCTCGGTCGAATCGTGCACCGGCACGCCTTCGGTGATCACGACGGCCAGTCCGATCTGGGCGTCGATCGCCTCGATCATCGCGTCCTTGGTGAACGGCGGCGGGACGAAGAGCACGGTGACATCCGCGCCCGTCTTGTCCATCGCCTCAGACACCGACCCGAACACCGGGACGTTGGTGCCCTCCACTGCCACGGTCTCGCCCGCCTTGCGGGGGTTGACGCCCCCGACGATGTTCGTGCCGGAGGCCAGCATCCGGCGGGTGTGCTTCATGCCCTCGGAGCCCGTCATGCCCTGCACGATGACCTTGGAGTCAGCAGTCAGAAAGATCGCCATCGTCATGCTCCCTGGTGTGCAAGTTGGGCAGCCTTGTCGGCGCCGTCGTCCATGGTGTCGGCCAGCGTGACCAGCGGATGCGCCGCCTGGTTGAGGATCCGGCGGCCCTCCTCGACGTTGTTGCCGTCCAGCCGCACCACCAGCGGCTTGGTCGCCGACGCACCGAGCATGCCGAGCGCGGTCACGATTCCGTTCGCCACGGCGTCACAGGATGTGATGCCACCGAAAACATTGACGAACACCGACCGGACGGACGGATCGCCCAGGATGATGTCGAGGCCGTTTGCCATCACCTCGGCCGACGCACCGCCGCCGATGTCCAGGAAGTTAGCGGGCTTCACGCCGCCGTGCTTCTCACCGGCGTAGGCCACGACGTCCAGCGTCGACATGACCAGGCCGGCGCCGTTGCCGATGATGCCCACCTCGCCGTCGAGCTTGACGTAGTTGAGGTGCTTCTCCTTCGCCTTGGCCTCCAGCGGGTCCGCCGCGGCCTTGTCCTCGAGGTCGGCGTTGCCGGCCTGGCGGAAGTCTGCGTTCTCATCGAGGCTGACCTTGCCGTCCAGGGCGAGCACGTCGCCCGAGCTGACCCGGGCCAGCGGGTTGATCTCGACCAGCGTCGCGTCCTGCCGGACGAAGGTTTCCCACAGCTTGACGACGGTGTCGGCCGTGCTGGGGATCACCTCGGCGGGAAACTTGGCCTGGGTGAGGATCTCGGTGGCCTTGGCCAGATCTACCCCGACCGTCGCGTCGATCGGCACCCTGGCCAGCGCCTCGGGACGCTCGACCGCGAGTTCTTCGATCTCCATGCCGCCTTCGGCCGATGCCATCGCGAGGAAGGTCCGGTTGGAACGGTCGAGCAGGAAGGAGAAGTAGTACTCCTGCTCGATCTGCGCGCCCGGGTCCACGAGCACCCGGTGCACGGTGTGTCCCTTGATGTCCATGCCCAGGATCGCCTCGGCGGCCTCGTACGCCTCGGCTGGACTCTTCGCGACCTTCACGCCGCCGGCCTTGCCTCGTCCACCGGTCTTGACCTGGGCCTTGACCACCGTGACTCCACCGATGCGCTCGGCGATCGCCCGCGCCTGTTCGGGAGTGTCGGCGACCTCGCCGAGCCCGACCGGGACGCCGTGAGCGGCAAAGAGCTGCTTGGCCTGGTACTCGAACAGGTCCACGTGCCATTCCGTTCTGTCGACATCGATTCTCGCCGGCCCGGTCGGATCAACCGCCGTTACAGCGCCGAAAATCAGGCTAGACCGTGGCGTAGCCGCACCGAAGGGATTGCCTACGTGACGTTGCCGACCTCACTCGGCGGGTGACGCCGCGACGTTGGCCCGTACCCAGGACACGATCTCCTCCGTCGTGGCTCCGGGCGTGAACACCTTCGCCACCCCCATCGCCTCCAAGGGCGCGAAGTCGGCCTCGGGAATGATGCCGCCGCCGAAGACGACCACGTCGTCGGCGCCCCGCTCGGCGAGCAACTCCATCAGCCGGGCGAACAGCGTCATGTGCGCACCGGACAGCACCGACAGGCCGACACCATCGGCGTCCTCCTGGATTACGGTCTCGACGATCTGCTCGGGAGTCTGGTGCAGGCCGGTGTAGACGACCTCCATCCCGGCGTCCCGAAGCGCTCGCGCCACGACTTTGGCACCTCGGTCGTGGCCGTCGAGTCCGGGCTTGGCCACGACGACTCGGATCCGCTGCGGTGTCGAAATGCTCATACCCGGAGTATTACTAGGACGTCGGAGTAAATCCATGCCGCGGGCTGTATTCGTCCCGAACGAGCGGCGGGTCTGGCCCGATTGCTGTAAGAGTGTGGTTGAAAGCACAAGAGACGAGCGGCCGGAGGTGAGGCGGGGTGTCGAGTTGGCCCGAGAAGGCGCCGCCCCCGCCGGGCCCGGCCCTGCGCGCGGTAATCGGGCTCGTCAGCGCCCCGGCCGGCGGCTCCGCCAGCGCGCTGTCGGCGGTACCCCGGCTGCTGCGTTCGGCCGGCGGCACGATCATCGGGCACGCCGTGGGAGCGGCGAAGGAAGTCAGCTCGCTGACCGCACACGTCGCGCTCTATCCCGCGGGTGTGCTCGCCGAACGCCGCGAGTTGCACGATCCTCGGCACCGGATCGACACGCTTTCGCCGCTCACCCGCGGGCTGATCCTGGACGACATCGCGGCCTCCGGCACGCCGATCGTGCTCGTACACGGCATCGTCGACAACCGCGCGGCGTTCGCGTTCCTTCGCCGGACGTTGCGGCGGCGGGGCTTCGGCCGGATCACGACGGTCAATTACTCGCCGCTCACCTCTGACATCCGCGTGGCGGCGCAGCATCTGGCCCGCCACGTCGAGCGGGTCTGCTCCCAGACCGGTTACGAGCAGGTCTTCCTGGTCGGCCACTCGCTCGGCGGCATCATCGCGCGGTACTACGTCCAGCGGTTGGGTGGCGACGTACGGGTCCCCTCGCTGATCAGCCTCGGTTCGCCACATGCGGGCACCCACACCGCCCGGTTGCTACCGCTCAAGGTCGCCCGTCAACTGCGTCCGGGCTCGGGCCTGATGCGCGAACTCGCGGAGCCCACCGAGTGCCGAACCCGCTTCGTGGCCATCTATTCCGATGCTGACGAGGTCGTCCTGCCGCATCGCAGCGCGAGCCTGGAGCACCCCGATCTCATGGTCACGCGGGTCCGTATCCACGGCGTCGGGCATCTGTCGCTGCTGGTCGACCGCGAAGTCGTGCATACCGTTGCTGACGCCCTCACCGAACGGATGGCCGCCGAGCTGGCAGCTATCGGGCTCGACTGAAGCTTGCTCGACGTCATCGGGGCTAATCGCCGAGTCAGCCGAGCAGTGATTCGGCTGAGACGGGGCTCAATACGACGTTCGGTCGCGACTTGCACACGCAGTGCGAACACGCCGCGCCCGAGGTTTGCCTCCGCGTGAGCGATTGGGTTACGGTTCTGCAACGCCTCGCAGGTAACACTGCGTCAAAAGGGACGCAAGCGATTTTCACACGGTCGTTGGTGGCGTCGTGCACTAGGAGGATGCTGGGTGGGACGTCACAACGCCTCACGTTCTCCGCGTGCCCGCGCGACCGAGGATGCCGTTCCTCGGGCGACCTTTCGCTCTTCAGTACTTGTCGAGATGGCAGCGCAGCAGCCTCTCGCTCTGACGCAGCCCCTCGCAGCCCAGCAACCACTCGCTCGGACGCAGCCGCTCACAGCGCAGCAGCCACTCGCCACCACGCCGCCACTCGCTCTGACCCAGCCCCTGACAGCGCAGCAACCGCTTGCGATCACACAGCCCCTCGCCATCACCCAGCCGGCTGGCATCAGTGCCGCTGAGCTGCTGGCCCGGCACGCGTGCAACGCACCCCGGTCTCGCCACTCGAGAACTGCCCAGCGGGCTCAGTCCAGCCGTCCGGTGTGGCTGCGCAGGTCGCTGGTGCCCGCTGTCGCCATCGCCTCGGTGGCGGTGTGGGGCGTCGGCGACGCGCTGCACGTCCTCGGCGGTGAGCGGGCAGGTTCGACGGTGCAGAAGGCCGCCGCCAGCGTGCCGGTCGACCTGAGTGCCCTCGCGACCCAGCCCAGTGCGAGCAGCCAGGCGGCACTACTCGCCTTGGGCGCCGAACGGGTCTCTCGCAGCTCTCGAACCTCCGGTGAGCAGGGGCTGTCCGCCAGTACGGCAGCCGCCCTGCGGGTACCGCTGCCCGCACGCACCAGCCTGCCGAAGGTTCATGACGGCCAGAGCGTCCCGGGAACATGGATCCGGCCGAGCGCAGGCGGCGAGTCGTCCTGCTTCTGCATG
>JAVEES010000209.1 GCA_030840285.1 Pseudonocardiales bacterium | reverse complement strand
TGGGTCATGACATCAAGATTCAGTTCCAGAGCGGCGGTGCCAACGCGCCGGGCGTCTATCTGCTCGACGGTCTGCGCGCGCAGGACGACTTCAACGGGTGGGACATCAACACTGCCGCGTTCGAGTGGTACCTCGACTCCGGCCTGGCAGTGGTCATGCCGGTCGGCGGCCAGTCCAGCTTCTATAGCGACTGGTACAAGCCGGCCTGCAATAAGGCTGGTGACTGCCAGACGTACAAGTGGGAGACGTTCATGACGAGCGAGTTGCCTGCTTACCTGGCTGCTAACAAGGGTGTGGACCCGACCCGCAACGCCGCGGTCGGCCTGTCGATGGCCGGCTCTGCCTCGATGATCTTCGCGATCTACCACCCGAACCAGTTCCAGTACGCGGGGTCGCTGTCCGGCTTCCTGAACCTGTCCGAGGGCTGGTGGCCGATGCTGGTCGGCATGTCGATGGGTGACGCAGGCGGCTACAAGGCCGACGACATGTGGGGCTCGACGGGTGACCCGAACAACGCGTGGAAGCGCAACGACCCGATGGTCCAGATGTCGACGCTCGTCGCCAATAACACCCGTCTCTGGGTCTACTGCGGCAACGGCAAGCCCGGCGAACTCGACGCGGGGATGAGCTCGGGCAACCTGTTCAACGCCAAGTTCCTCGAGGGCTTCACGCTCCGCACGAACAAGACGTTCCAGGACAACTACATCGCCGCTGGCGGTAAGAACGGCGTGTTCAACTTCCCGTCCGACGGAACCCACCAGTGGAACTACTGGGGCTCGCAGCTCCAGCAGATGAAGCCCGACATCCAGCGGGTGCTCGGTGCGACACCGCAACCGTCCACACCTCTGGCGGCCGCGGCTCCGGCTAACGGCGGCTAAGCGGTCAAGACCGTACGCATGGCGGCGGCGATCCCTTCGGGGGTCGCCGCCGTCAGCCGTTTCGGGAGCGGCCCGTTGTCGTGATGTGGTTCACTACCTTGCGGTAGAGACTGGATTGCCGGCTCGGCAGGCGACAGTCCAACGGGACGTGAGGCGGGGTTGTAGATGCGTGGATTGATTCGAGCGATCATGACCGTGGTTCTGGCCGCTGGGCTGTGGACAGCTACGGCACCGTCGGCCAAGGCCGATGTCGAAACGCTGATGGTTCCTTCTGCGGCGATGGGCCGTGACATCCCCGTCGCCTTCCAGGGCGGTGGCCCACACATGGTCGTGCTGCTGGACGCGTTCAACGCGGGCCCGGATGTCAGCAACTGGGTGACGGCGGGTAACGCGATGAGCACTCTCGCGGGCAAGGGCATCTCGGTGGCCGCGCCTGCGGGCGGTGCGTGGAGCCTCTACACCAACTGGGAGCAGGACGGCGGCAGGCAGTGGGAGACCTTCCTGGCCGATGAGCTACCCAACTATCTGGCGGCCACGAAGGGTCTTGCGCCCAACGGTCATGGCATCGTCGGTGCCGCGCAGGGCGGCACCGGCGCATTGACGCTCGCCGCGTTCCATCCGGACCGCTATCGTTTCGCAGGTTCGCTGTCGGGCTTCCTCAACCCGTCCAACACGTATACGAACGGCGCCATCACCGCGGGGCTTGCCGAGTTCGGCGGCGTCGACACCCGCAACATGTGGGGATTGCCACAGCTGGGCCGGTGGAAGTGGCACGACCCTGATGTGCACGTGCAGCTGCTTGCCGACAACAACACCCGGCTGTGGGTGTTCAGCCCGTCCACTCTTACGTGCAGTGATCCGGCCGCGATGATCGGATATTGCGATCAGGCCCAGGGCAGCAACCGGACCTTCTATCAGCACTACCGCTCGGTCGGCGGCCACAACGGGCACTTCGACTTCCCCGATGGTCCCCAGCATGACTGGGGCAGCTGGTCAGGACAGCTGGGGGCGATGTCGGGCGAACTCGTCGCCACCATCAAGTAAGCGCGTTCTCGGGCACCGGGTCCATCAAAGGGCAGCCGGTACCTTGGAGGGATGCAGCACGCGGTACGGCGCCCGGCCGGCTTCGCTAGGTGGTCAGCAACCTCGTTGTTGGTCGCCTCCTCGGCTGCCATGCTGACCGGATGCTCCGTCGCCGACGACATGATGGCGACCGTCGGCGGGATGCCGCCATCCGAGACCGCGCCCGCGCATGGACAGTCCGGTGCGCAACCAGGACCGCCGCAACCGAACGGCGACTTGGACCCGCTGACCGTGACCGGGCAGCAGCGCGCGTACCTCGACGCGCTCAAGGCCGCCGGGGTGAAGCCGTCGAGCGACCTGCAGGCGCTCAGCATCGGGTCGTATGTGTGTCAGGCCCATGCCGCCAAGCAGAGCGATCAGGGGGTGTGGGACTTCGTGCTTCCGCTGGTGCGCAACGACGTGCGCAACAGCCACATGAGCTCGATGGCGCCGTCTGTGGATGAGGTCAATTCGGCCACCGTTGACTACATTCGCATCGCAACCGAACGACTCTGCTAGCAGGAGAACATGCCCAAGAAGACCCGGCGGAAACGCCACCGCATCCTCGCGCTCGTAGCAGCCGGGGCGATGGCCCTTGTCGTCGTGTTGGTCGTCGCGATCGTGATCGTTGTGCTGCGAAAGCCGGAGACCCCTTCCACGGCACTGCCGCCCTCCGCGGTGCCGCCTACGGCC
>JAVEES010000201.1 GCA_030840285.1 Pseudonocardiales bacterium | reverse complement strand
GTACGAGGCGCGCGGCCTGGTGGAACCGTCCCGGACCGAGGGCGGCACCAGGCGTTACAGTGCGGCTGACCTCGATCGGATCCGCCGCATCGGGGAACTCCTCGGCGCGGGGCTGAATCTTGCCGGTGTAGCCCGGGTGCTCGATCTGGAAACGGACAATGCCCAGTTGCGGGCTGACAACGCGGCGCTGAACGAGAAGAACCGGCAGCAGCAGCGCCGGCGCATCGGTCGGAATTGACCTCCTCGGAATTGCTTTGGAAAGGATCTTCAATGGCAGCCACCGGACGGCCCAACTCGCAATCGCTGAGACTGCACGGCCTCAATACTGGCACCCGGCTGGCAATCTCTGCCGTGCTGGGCGTGGCGGCGGCGCTGGCGACGGTCTTTCTGGGTTCCTCGCGCTACGCGCCCGCGATCGGTTGGGATGCAGCCGTGATAACACTGCTGGCCTGGACCTGGTTCACCATCTGGCCGCAGGGCGCGGACAACACAGCCGAGCATGCCACCCGCGAGGACCCCACCCGCGCACTGTCGGATGTCCTCCTGCTCAGCGCGGCCGTGGTGAGCCTTGCCGCGGTGGCATTCCTGCTCAGTCAGGGAGGCTCGGCGAAAGGCACCGCCCAGGATCTTGTTGCCGGCGTCGGGGTCGCGACGGTGGCGTTGTCCTGGTTCGTCATTCACACCGTCTTCGTCCTGCGCTACGCGATGCTCTTTTACAGCGGTCATGAGGGTGGCGTGAACTTCAATCAGGCGAGCGCGCCCAGATATACCGACTTCGCCTACCTTGCGTTCACCATCGGCATGACTTTTCAGGTTTCGGATACCGATTTGCGGACGCCTGCATTCCGGGCGACCGCCTTGCGACACGCCCTTCTCTCCTACCTCTTCGGAGCCGTCATCGTCGCGACCACGATCAACCTCGTCGCAGGTTTCGGCAGTGGCGGCTAGGACATTGACCGGTGCGCCGCAATGTTGTTCAATGCGCCCGTGAAGGTTGCATTTGCTGGTCGATAGTTGGTCAGAAAGGTAGCCGGAAATGAGTACCGCGTTGGATCTCGCGCAAGTATTCGCAATTGTCGCCCACGATCTCGGTGAACAACCCGGGGTCGAGGCGACCACGTGCAAGATCGTCCATCTTGCACGGCAGTCCGTGAACTGCGATATGGCCGCGGTATGGCATCTAGCCCACGGCGAGGTGAGACTGGACGCCGCCACAGACCTTTCCACGGCCAGCCGGATCAGCAAGGTGCTAGCGGCGACGCGCCAAGGCCCCGCTTGGGCTTCTCTCCAGCAGCACGCTGTCGTCCGGCTGGAGGATCTGCACAACGAACAGCGCTGGCCGCGGTATCGGGAGATGATGCTGGCCGAGGCAAGCCCGCTGCGTGCCGTCGTCGCGTACCCGCTCCAGGTCGCCGATCGAAACATCGGTGCGCTGGTGCTCTACTCGCAGTCGCCATCTTTCTTCACCGATGAACTGGTGAGCCTCGGTTCACTCTTCGCCTGCCACGCCGCTATCGCGCTCGACTCGGCCCAGTCATTGAGCGGAAAGGATCACCTGCAAGTAGCGCTGGCGACGAACCGAACCATCGGCATGGCGCTCGGCATCCTGATGAGCGAATACAAGATCACCAAGGAGGCCGCATTCGACATGCTGCGAGCCGCTTCCCAGAACCTGCATCGCAAACTTCACGATATAGCCGAGGAAGTGGTCACGACGGGCGTCCTTCCCGAGTGGGTAGGGCCGCCGGCCTCGTGACTAGCGGTGAACGCCGGCGTCGGGAAGGGCGCCGGTCTCGATCACTTCCAGGGCGATGTCGCGGACCTTTCGGTGACTGTGCTGGCTGGCGATCCGCAATATGTCGAATGCCTGCTGTTTGGTGACGAATTGGGTTGCCATCAGGATTCCCATCGCGACACCGATCTCGCGGTTACTCTCGAGCGCAGCCCGCAGATTGTGGTTCTCTTCCCTTTCGGCAGCCCCGGCCAGCGCGATCGCGCAGTGGGTGGCCAGCACGTCCAGGGCCGAGGCTTCCAGCGCGGCAAAGGCGGCCGGCTTTCGCGAATACAGATTCAGCGCACCGATCGAGTCGCCGTCCTCGATGAAGAGCCGGTGCGACATCATGCTGAGGACCTCGGTCGACAAGGCCGCCCGGGGGCCGAAGATAGGCCAGCGAGGGTCCGTGGCCAGATCGTCACTGCGCAAGACGTGATCTTCCTCCAGGGCGTCGACGCAAGGCCCCTCGCCCGACTCGTACTGGATGGCATCGACCTTCAGTGCCAGCTCTCCGGTGGCGGCGATCGTCCGATATTCCGCCTCGCCCTGCTTGACCGTAATAGCCGAATGCTCGGCGCCCTCTATGTTGGTCACCGCGAATTGGACGATGGCCTGCAGCGTATCGGCGAGCGTGGGAATCAGCGCCAGTTGGCGCGCAAACCTGGCGAACTCGTCGGCCTTGCGTCTCTGCGGCATCGTATCCTCCAGGCTCGAACTGTGTCAGTGATGACCGTCGAGACCCAACCGTCTACGAGCCAGAACGCCCGCCCAACCATAACCCCGTCGCGCTTCGCCGATCAGAACGGTTCGGCGTCGCTGTGTCACGGCTGTCAGGGCCTGGCCATCACTGATGGGTCTACGGTGAAGGCATCGGCGCATTTCCGCGCGCCGCGAAGTGAGGACGTTATGACCGACCATGCCAACGCGCTGGCGCGGTTGGCGCGGGTCGTCGCGGACCGGGCCTCGGAGCGCCCGCTGACCTGGCGGCTCTGCGAGGCTTGCCGGCAGCTGCTCGGTGCCGACAGCGCCGCGATCACGATCGAGAACACCAGCGTCACCCGGATGACGGTAGCGACGACCGACGACCTCGCGGCCAGGGTGGAGGACCTTCAGGAGGTACTCGGCGAAGGCCCCGGCTGGGACGCATTCCGCACGGGCGTACCGGTGATCACCGTCATGGGCGATCAGAGCGACCAGCGGTGGCCGCTGTTCAGCGATGCGGTTCGCGACATAGCGGCGTCGGAAACCCTGTACGCAATGCCGATGCGGCCGAGCGATACGGTCTTGGGAGTGCTGACGTTGCTGTGCTGGAATCGTGGCTCGCTGAGCGAGGAACTGGGCACCGCACAGTTCCTGGCCGATGCCGTGGGAGCGGCGCTCCTTCGCGATCCGCTCACCCACGCCGACTTCGGGGAGGGCGGCCCGTGGTCCAAGCGCGCAGAGATCCACCAGGCCACCGGCATGGTGTGCGCCCAGCTGAAGATCGATGCGGAGGACGCGCTGGCGCTGCTCAAAGCACATGCCTATGCCCACGAGCTGGATCTGAGCGGCGTGGCGCGCCTGGTGACCGAACGCAAGCTTGACTTCGGGGTTGGTGAGTGACATGACGGATTACGAGGAATTGTCAACGGGTGCCGCCGCCCGCTCTATCGCGCACGCGACGGCAGCGCTGACGGACGGCGACGACGTGGCCGGCATCCTGGCTGAGTTGGTGGACGACTGCGGAGCGGCGCTGTCCGCGGCGGTTGGGATCATGGTCCTGCTGCCCGACCGATCGGTCGAGGTTCTGAGCGCGTCGTCGCACCAGACGCTGGAACTCGAGCTCTATCAGAGTCAGGTCAACAGCGGCCCCTGCCTGGACTGCATCAGCAGTGGCGAACCAGTGAGCGCCGAAACGGCGGCCGAAATCACCGCACGCTGGCCCGACTTCGCCGTCGCCCTGAATGCCGCCGGCTACCAGTCCGTCTACGCCCAGCCGATGACCTGGCAACGCCAGGCGATCGGGGGTCTGAACATCTTCAGCCGGACAGCCGGTCGGCTCGAAGGAGACCAGCTGCTGCTGGCTCAGGCTTTCGCAGACATCGCGACGATCGCCGTGATCCACGCCGGGTACGTCACCGCCGATGAGGCCATCGCACGCGCGAAGGCCTCGCTGGCCTCGCGAAACATCATCGAACAGGCCAAGGGCGCGCTGGCTTATCTCCACAACATCGATATGGGTCAAGCGTACGAGCGGCTCAGGCGCATCGCCGCCGAAGAACAGTGGACCCTGACCCAGGCCGCCACCGAGATCCTGCATCAGGCGCGCCAGCGCTAGCGCACATCCGCGGGTTAGGGCTCAATCGCCGCCCTTGCTGGCGGCTCGTAGACGCCTTGGTGATCCATCGCGCCGGCCACGGCGAGAGTGATAACCGCCAGCAGCGCGATCAGGGCGGCAACCCGCACGGCGGTTCGGGCGCGGGCGCTCGATCGCGATTCTGCCGGCTCTGCAACGATGTCGTCTTGCTCCTCCGCCGTCGGCCGATGCATCAAGGTGAAGGCAAGCAGCATCGCACCCAGGACGATTCCGAGATCCGCCAGATTGCATCGGCTGGCTCCGCCGCTGGGAATGAAGTCCACGACTCCTCGCGCACTGCCCGGCGCGCTCCAGTGATGCATCCCGAGCCGATCCAGCAGGTTGCTCGCGCATCCCGCGGCAACCAGCCCGCCACCGAGCAGGATGTGCACGCTGCGCCTTCGGCCGAGCAGCCGTCCGAGCGCAGCGATCAGCAC
Organism: Pseudonocardiales bacterium; assembly: GCA_030840285.1. Taxonomy (GTDB): domain Bacteria; phylum Actinomycetota; class Actinomycetes; order Mycobacteriales; family Jatrophihabitantaceae; genus Jatrophihabitans_A. Next base: position 905 of record JAVEES010000201.1, on the reverse strand, counting down.
GACGCTGCCCATGACGTCGGCTACCGCGCCGCTGGCCGGGTTCGCGAACCAGGACCGGATGACCGGCCCCAGCAGCAGGTATCCGCCGCTGTTGATCAGCGATCCGTCAAGGCTCCGCCAGGCGAGCCACTTTCCGGCCTGGTCAACACAGATGACCGACGCGAAAACACCGGTCACCAGCCATCGTTGCCGGGACTTCGCGACCTGGCGCCCGTCCATCTGTCCATGATGGGCCGTCCTGCTTGCGTTTCGGGCAGCCCGAGACCATGATCGAATGAGCCGAAAGGTCAGCGGTGACGCTCGAAACGTGGGCTCGAACCGGTGCGAATCAGCGGTGATTCAGATGGCACGGATCCTGGCTCTCATCGTTATTGTCTGGCTGTTGATAGGTGTCGTCGCCGCGGCGCAGCGACACTATTTCAGCGGCTCCAGCACCAACTGCGCCAAGGTGGGCACCACCGCGGTGACCATCGTGGCGGGGCCGCTGAACTATGCGGGAGCGAACCCCAAGGTCCACTGCAACCCCCCTCAGCCCAGCAAATGATCCGTCGCGGCTAGCCCCCGCGACGTCCGTCTCGATCTCTGGACTAGCTCAGGATCAGCTTCGCGAGCGCCGTCAGACCCACGGCGACGATGACTGCTCGAAGGACGGCAGGCGACAGCCGGCGTCCGATCCGGGCGCCGAGCTGGCCACCGATAGCCGAGGACAGCGCGATCACCGCGACAAGCGTCCAGTCGGGGCTGGCCAGGATCATGAAAATCACGCCGGCGACCGCATTCACCAGCCCCGCCAGCACGTTCTTCACCCCGTTCAAGCGCTGCAGGCTCTCATCGAGCAGCAGGCCCATCGCGGCCAGCAGCAGAACCCCCTGCGCGGCACCGAAGTAGCCGCCGTACACACCGGT
>JAVEES010000183.1 GCA_030840285.1 Pseudonocardiales bacterium | reverse complement strand
CTGGCCGACGAGGCGGAGATGGCCCGGCGCCGGCATCTGGGGATCCGGCAGCTCCCGGACGGGATGTATCGGATCGCCGGGGACCTGGACCCGGCCACCGGGCTGCTGGCCCAGACCGTGCTGCACGCCCTGGCCGCCCCCACCCCCCACCGCGACCCCGGCCGCGACGGCGACAACCAGCCCGCTACCGACCGCCGCACCCGACGCGACGACGACACCGACAGCGACACCGGCGACAGCGGCGGCAGTGACGGCGAGGTGCGGGAGGCGGCGGGACGGGGTCGGCGCGGCTGGAAGACGGTGCGGGATGAGCGCAGTACGGGTCAGCGGCTGCATGACGCGTTGCGGGTGGCCTGCAAGAAGCTGCTCCGCGCCGGTGAGCTGCCGATGACCGGCGGGCTGCCGGCCACCATCCTGATCACCATGACCGCCGAGCAGTATGAGACCAAGACCGGGCTGGCCGCGACCAGCTTCGGCGGCACTCTGCGGGTGCCCGAGGCGCTGCGGCTGGCCGATGAGGCCCTGATCGCCTGGACCGTGCACGGCTCCACCGGCCGGATCCTGGCCCACGGCGACACCCGCCGGATCGCCACCGCCCCCCAAACCCGGGCCCTGATCACCCGCGACCAGGGCTGCAGCTTCCCCGGCTGCACCGACCCACCGGAATGGGCCGAACGCCATCACATCATCCCCTGGCGCGAGCACGGCCCCACCGACCTGGACAACCTCTGCCTGATCTGCGACTACCACCACGACCGCATCGACACCGAAGGCTGGACCGTCACCAGCCACCACGGCATCCCCTACTACACCCCACCCGACTGGATCGACCCCACCCAAACACCCCAACGCAACACCCGACCAACCCTGCAACCAACCTGACCAACCACGCAAGCGCACTAGCAGCGACGATGGCTTCCGTGGCGCAGCCCTGCGCGTAGCCAACGAGCTACCTGGCCAACATCACCGTGGTCTGTGATGAGCTGACGGGTGCCGAGTCGCGTCCCAAAAACGTCAAACGCCCACAGAGCTAGGTGCCCAGTACCCGCCGCAGGTAGTCATTGTTGAAGCGCCGGTCCGGGTCCAGCTGAGCGCGAACTTCCAAAAAGTTGTTGAACTGCGGATAGAGCGGCGCGAGGTCGATTGCCGAGCGGTAATGCAGTTTGCCCCAGTGCGGTCGGCCCTCCACGGATCGTGCGATGCGTTCGAAGGCGAGGAAGTACTTCTGATTACGGCGCCGGTGGTATTCATGCACCGCGATGTAGCAGGTCTGCCGACCGTAGGCGGTAGACAGCGCGATGTCGTCCGCTGCCGCGAACCGTACCTCGACCGGAAATCCCACCCGCTCCTCATTGCGTTGTAACCACTGCTCGATCTCATGTATCACGTAAGGCAGCGCGGCCCGCGGCACCGCATATTCCATCTCTTCGAAACGTACTCGACGCGGCGAGGAAAAGACCGAATATGACCGGTCGCTGTACTTGCGCGAAGTTAGCGCCCGCGCCGCGAAACTATTCGCAGCGGGAATCAAACCAGGCCGCCAGGTCGTCAACCGATTGATCCCCTCGAAGACCGTGTTCGACAGGAACTCATCGTCCAACCAGCCCCGAAGCCGTCCGACCGGCTGCGCCCCAGCCTTCAGCGGCACCCGGTCGTTCGTCGTTGTCAGCACCCGCTTGGTATTCGGAAACCAGTAGAACTCGAAATGGTTATGCGCATCGATCACGGCGTCGAGGCCTTCGAGGACAGCATCGTAATCAGCTGGCGCTTCAACTGCCTGCAACAAGAACGCCGGTTCGCATTGCAGGGTCACCTCCGTTATGACACCGAGCGCGCCGAGCCCCACCCGAGCAACGGAAAAGATCTCAGGATTCTCATCGGCCGAACAGCGGACCACCTCGCCGGCACCGCTCACCAGTTCCAAGCCACGCACCTGAGTCGCGATCCCGCCCACATGAAGTCCGGTGCCATGAGTGCCGGTGGAGATCGCACCACTGATCGTCTGACTGTCGATGTCGCCGAGATTGGTCATCGCCAAGCCCATGTTCCACAACGCGCTGTTCAGCACATTCAGCGTGGTTCCTGCCGCGACGGTCACCAGGCCGGTCTCCAGATCGGCCGACACAATTCCCGACAGGCGGTCCAGATGGAGCATGACGCCCCGCGTGATCGCGATACCGTTGAAGCTATGCCCGGCACCAACGGCCTTGACGGAAAGGTCATTCTCGGCCGCATGACGGATCTGCGCGGCAACTTCGGCGGCGTCGGCGGGATGGCTCGTGACCTGCGGCGTCACGGAGTACGTGCCCGCCCAGTTGGTCCAGGTGTGATCGGCAGCCATGTTGGCAGTGACTATAGGAGCACTCCCCGAGCAGCTCACGGGTGCCTCCCCTAGAGTTCCGGCATGGTCTCGTCCCAGGCCGAATGGATCGGCCGCGCGCGCAATGAGCTGCGCCGAAACCGCCTGACCGCAAGCCTCGCGTTCGCCTCCCAAGGCCTGCTGTTCGCGGTCCTGCTGACCCACGTCCCACAGTTCAAGAGCCGCTATTCCCTCGGCGACGGCGCAATCACCCTCGTCATTCTGGGCGTATCCATCCTGGCCGGAGCCGGCAGCGCTACCGCCGAATCACTCGCCAGACGGATCAGCTCGCGGCTGACCCTGCAGTTCGGGCTGCTGACGATATCCCTTGCCGCACTGGCTATCGCGGCCGCGCCGGACGTCCTCATCTTCTTCATCGCCTTCGCGGTGTACGGCTTCGGCCTGGGTGCAGTGGATGCCAGCACGAACATGCAGGCCGTCGCCATCCAGACCCGTTACGGCTGGACCATCCTCACCTCCTTCCATGCTTGCTGGTCGGCCGGCGGAATTCTCGGTGCCCTCTACGTTGCCGGCACCGAGCGTCTGGGCTGGAGCCTGGCCACCTCGATCGCGTTCCCCGCCGCCGCGGTTGTGGTCTTCGCAGCAGCATCCGGAACCGGGCTGCTTCGCGCCGACCGGGACACCCGTCTGCTGCGCGCCGACCAGAGTCTGCTTCGCGCCGACCAGGAAACCGCCTCGGCCCCGGTCGAGATCTCGGTGCCGTGGCGTCCGGTGCTCCTGCTCGGCGCCGCGATGATCTGCTTCTACGTGACCGATGCCGGAGCCGGTTCCTGGGCAACGACCTATGCCCACGACGTGCTCAACGCGTCCTCGAGCCTGGCTCCGGTTGCCTACGCCGCGTACCAGGTGACCGCGCTGCTGTCCCGGATCGCCGGTGATCACGTGGTACGCCGGATCGGGGTGCAAACCGCCGTACGGATCGGGGCAGCGATCGGCGCTGGCGGGCTCGTCCTGGCGATCGCGGCCCCTGGGCCGTGGGCCGCCATCATCGGCTTCGCAATAGCCGGAATCGGACTGCCGATCGTGGCGCCGCTGTGCTTCTCGGCCTGCGGCGCGCTCGCTCCCGGACACGCCGATCAAATCGTCGCCCGAGTCAATATCTTCAACTACGCCGGCTCGATAATCGGCGGTGTGGCAATCGGCGGGATCGGTACGATCTCCAGCCTGCGCTGGGGATTCGTGGTGCCCGCCGTCCTGGCACTTCTACTGCTGGTGTTGGCGCCGGCGTTCACCCCTGAGAAGATCACCGCGTGATGAGCGCAGCCATCGGATCGACACCGCACAGGCTCACCGCGGCGACCGCCCATCTCGATCCGCCACTGGCCGCGCTCGATCTTGGGGCTCTCTCGCGCAATGCGGCCGAGCTGGTACGCCGCGCGGGCAACGCGCCCATCCGGGTCGCGAGCAAGTCCGTCCGGTGCCGTTGGGTGCTAGAGAATGTCCTTGCCCGGCCGGGCTTTTCAGGCATCATGGCGTACTCGCTGCGTGAGGCGCTCTGGCTCGTCTCCTGCGGGTTCACCGACATCCTGCTGGGTTATCCGACAGCTGATCGGGCCGCACTCGCCGAGCTGGGCGGTGATGCAGAGGCGCTCGCGCAGCTGACGCTGATGATCGATGACGTGCGGCACCTGGACTTCATTGCCACCCACCTGCCGCGACCGGTCGCTCCGATCCGGCTGTGCCTGGATATCGACGCCTCGTTGCGGATCGGGCCCGCGCACCTGGGCGTGCGCCGCTCCCCGGTACGAACCGCCGAGCAGGCCGTTGCGCTGGCGGCCGAGATCGCGCGGCGGCAGGACGTCCGGCTGGTCGGCGTGATGTTCTACGAAGCCCAGATCGCCGGCCTGCCCGACTCGTCACCGGCAATCGCCCTGATGAAACGCCGCTCGGCCGAGGAGCTGTCGGTGCGACGTTCCGAGGTGGTCGCAGCGCTACGTCGCGCGGGCCACGAACTGGAGTTCGTCAACAGCGGCGGCACCGGCAGTCTCGAAATCTCGTCGCCGGATCCGGCCGTCACCGAGGTCACCGCCGGCAGCGGGCTCTACTCGCCAGCCCTCTTCGACGGTTACCGGTCCTTCGAATCCGATCCCTCGCTGTACTTCGCCCTGCCGGTGGTCCGCCGACCCGCCGCGGATATCGCCACGGCGTTCGGCGGCGGCTACATCGCCTCGGGCCCGGCTAAGAAGTCCCGGCAGCCGAAGCCGATCGGTGACGGGCTTTCACTCATCGGGACGGAAGGTGCCGGCGAGGTGCAGACACCGCTACGCGGTAAGGGTGCCCGCGAGCTGGCCGTCGGCGATCGGGTCTGGATGAGGCACGCCAAGGCGGGCGAGCTGCTGGAGCGCTTCGACCTCGTGCAGCTCGTCGAGGGTTCGGCGGTGACGCAGTCGGTCCCGTCCTACCGGGGCGAGGGCAAGAACTTCGGCTAGTGGACCGCGATGTTGTCCCAGCCCTCGACGGCCTGCGGGCTGCGTGGCGCCGGGCCGATGTAGCGGGCAGAGGGACGCACCAGACGTCCGGTGCGCTTCTGCTCGAGAATGTGAGCGCACCAGCCGGCGGTCCTGGCGCAGGTGAACATCGCGGGCATCATGTGCGGCGGCACCTCGGCGAAGTCGAGGATGACCGCGGCCCAGAACTCGACGTTGGTCTCGATCGGGCGGTCCGGACGGCGCTCGCGCAGCTCGGCGAGGGCGGCCTGCTCCAGTGCGCTGGCCACCTCGTAGCGCGGCGCGTTGAGCTCCTTGCAGGTACGGCGCAGGACTCTGGCCCGCGGATCCTCGGCCCGGTAGACCCGGTGTCCGAAGCCCATCAGGCGATCCTTGCGGTCGAGGATGTCGGCGACCAGCTTGCGCGGGTTGCCGCTGCGCTCCACCTCCTCGATCATCGGCAGCACGCGCGCGGGCGCACCACCGTGCAGCGGGCCCGACATGGCGCCGACCGCGCCGGAGATGGCGGCCGCGACGTCGGCGCCGGTCGAGGCGATCACCCGGGCGGTGAACGTCGAGGCGTTCATGCCGTGCTCGGCCGCGGATACGAAGTAGGCGTCGACCGCCTTGACATGGTCGGGATCGGGCTCACCGCGCCAGCGGGTCATGAACCGCTCGATGATGGTGCGGGACTGGTCGATGCGCGCCTGCGGAACGGCGGGGTTGCCGACGCCGCGGGCAGATTGGGCGACGTAGGACAGTGCCATCACCGAGGCGCGGGCCAGCTGCTCGCGGGCCTCGTCGTCGCTGATGTCCAGCAGCGGCTTGTAGCCCCAGATCGGCGACAGCATCGCCAAGGCAGCCTGCACGTCGACCCGGACGTCGCCGGTATGGACCGGGATCGGGAACGGCTCGGCCGGCGGAAGGCCGGGACCGAACTTGCCGTCGACCAGCAGCGCCCAGACGTTGCCGAAGGTCACGTGACCGGCGAGGTCCTCGATGTCGACGCCGCGATAGCGCAGCGCGCCGCCGTCCTTGTCCGGCTCGGCGATCTCGGTTTCGAACGCGATGACACCCTCGAGGCCGGGGCTGAAGTCGTCGGACATGCACTGTCTCCGATCCTGTGACCGGTCCGACGGCGGCGCCGCGCGCCTCGATCGGTACCGAACTCTTGGTCGAGCGGAACCAGGATGTGGCTCGCGCTCCCAACAGGCCATTCTTGCCTATGGGTTCCGTCGATGATTATGCGACCTTCCCGCTGGCAGGCGCGAAGGGCTGCGCTGAGAGAATGGTGAGGTGGATCATCTCGCTGCCGATGACGTTCCCGAGGCCGAAGGCGGTCGCGAGGCCGACGACGTTCCGGCTGCCGATGACGTTCCCGAGGCCGATCCGGCGCTGGCCCGCCGCAGCTACGGAAGCGGGCAGCTCACCGAGGCCGAGCTGGCCCCTACCTGGCTGGAGCAGCTGCGCCGCTGGTACGCCCAGGCCGTGGCGGCGCCGGGCAGCTATGAGCCCAACGCGCTGCAGGTGGCCACCGTCGACCTCGACGGGCTACCGGACGTCCGGACGGTGCTGGCACGCGGCTTCGATGAGTCCGGCGTCGTCTTCTACACCAACTACGACTCCTCGAAGGGGCAGCAGTTGACAGCTCGGCCGTTCGCGGCGGCGGTCTTCGGGTGGCTGGCCCTGGAGCGCCAGGTCCGGCTGCGGGGTCCGGTCAGCAGGGTCAGCGCTGCCGAGACGGCGGCCTACTTCGCCTCCCGCCCGCGCGACTCCCAGCTCGGGGCCTGGGCCTCGCCGCAGTCACAGGTGATCGCCGGACGCGAGGAGCTGGAGTCCCGGCTGCGTGAGGTGAGCGAGCAGTTCGGGGATGGTCCGATCCCGCTGCCACCGTTCTGGGGTGGCTTCCGGATCCAGGTCATCGAGGCCGAGTTCTGGCAGGGCCGGGAGTCGCGGCTGCATGATCGCCTCCGGTATCGCCAGGACAGGCTGTCGGGCAAGTGGCTCATCGAGCGACTGGCCCCATGAGTGAGCATCGCAGGGCCGCTTGCGGCCCGAGGAGCGGAGCGAATCAGGCGATGAGCGCTCGCGCGAAGAGCAGGCAAGAGACGTGTGAGCATCGCAGGGCCGCTTGCGG
>JAVEES010000160.1 GCA_030840285.1 Pseudonocardiales bacterium | reverse complement strand
GAGCTCAGCCCAACGGTGAAGAGTTCAGCCGACACGCCCTGCCGTCTGATCATTCGAACGACGAAACAGTCGGCGGCGTCGCGTGTGAATGCCTAAAGCAAGACCGCCGGACGGTACCAGGAAGAGCAAAGTGCTCCCACCTACGATGCAGCAGGCGCAAGCTAGCCACAAGGCAATCTCGGCGGCGAGCATTGCCCGATAGACCCATCTTGTACGCAGGTTGGCTACCACTTCGTTCCAAACGAGGTTTGTGTACGTACGTTGGACTGGCGCATAAGGCTATCGGAAGTAAATCACGGCGGACGTCCACACCGGCAATAGGTCGATGGCCGCCAGGCCTAGGTGTCCGCAGGAAAAGGAAACCAGAGAGCGAGCTGGGCGGTGGAAGGACTGTCGCCAATCAGATACGCATCGACCCGAAAAGAATCACCAGCGCTGGGGAGCAGCTTGCCTGGGCCGCGCTCGAGCCGTCGGACGTCCGCGGGATCAAGGTGCCCGACTGCCACCTGGCCAACGTGGACCACGATCCGCCCGGACCCAACGGGATCCAGGTCAATCCAGGCTTCAAACGCGCGGTCGGTGATCGTGCCGAGCGCGTCGAAGGTGTCCTCCCGTGCCGGGAGGTCATTCCATAGCCGCTCGAAGACCGGTCGTGCCCGCTCTAGCTGAACCTGCGGGTAGATGAACAGTTCATCGTCGGCGGGAGAGTCGATCGTGGTTGCCGTGCGCGGCGGGTAGGTCCAGCTCGGGACACTGGAACTCTTCAGGATGCCGAAAATTTCCCGCAGGATATGGCCGTGCCGTCGTATCCCACTCGGCTACCCGATTCGGTGACACGGCCATGTCGGCGACCGTATCGATAATTTCGTCGGGCGGAGAGGAAACACGCAGGAGGCTAGCTTCTGCCGCGCAAGGCGTCGGGCGTCAGGTGGCCGGACCGGTCGTGCCACGCACGACTAGCTCAACCGGCAGCAGCGTCTGCGTGGTGCGCACCGAGTCGGGCTTGCCGATCCAGTCGAGCAGGGTGCGCGCGGCGACTGCCCCCATGTCGGTAAGCGGCACCTGCACGGTGGTCAATGGCGGAGTCAGCTTGCGCATGAACGGCAGGTCGTTGAAGCCAGTGATCGAGTAATCCTCGGGGCAGCGCCGCCCGGCCGCGCCGAGCACCTCCATCGCACCAAGGGCGAGCAGGTCGTTTCCCGCGACGATGGCGGTGAATGGCCGGCCGCTGCGCAGCATTCGCTGTGCCGCCGCGGCACCCGCCTGCTCGGAGTAGCTCGCACACTCGATCACCGACGAACGGACCGGCAGCCCGTGTTCGCGCATTGCGGCCCGAAAGGCCGTCGCTCGCTCCCGTCCGGTCGAGGTGTCAGCGGGTCCGGCCAGGTGGACGATGCTGCGGTGCCCGTGAGCGACCAGGTGGTCGACAGACAGCCGGACGCCGCGCTGGTCGTCGCCGCCGACAAAGGGCAGCGCCGCGTCAGCGCTGCGCCGGTTCACCAGCACGACGGGTACCGCTGACTTGGCGAGTTCGTCGAGCAGCGGATCCTGCCAGCGGGCGGTGGCGATGATGAAGCCGTCCACGCCGTGCGCCCGCATGGAGGAGACCTGGCCCCGTTCGAGATCAGGGTCGTTGTTGGTGTCGGTGAGCACCAGCGTGAACCCCGCGCCGCTGAGCACCTGTTCGGCACCGCGGACGATCGGCGGGAACAAGCTGTTCGTGATATCCGGGATCACCAGCGCGGCGACGAACGACCGGGACGTCCGCAGGCCACGGGCCAGGGTGTTGGGCACGTAGCCCAGCTGCTCGGCCGCGCGGACCACGCGCTGCACCGTGCGCGGGTTGACCTCGTCACGCGCACCGGGATTCAGCGCCCGGCTGGCGGTCGCCGGGTGTACCCCCGCAGCGCGAGCCACCTCGACCAACCGGACCCTGCCCATGCCGACACCTTAGAGGTCGGCAGCTCATTTGGGGGCGACTATCCGCAATCCATTGCATCGGAGCCGCACCAGAGACCCCGGTTCGATGTGCATGTGGCAAGCACTCTTGACACGTGGTTGTAACCAGCGCATGCTCGACCGCAATCGATTGTGACAACGACCACCAGCCAGAGGTAGGCCGTTGCCGCACGGTGAAGCTCTCGCGCACCTCCCGCACCCACCTCGAAGAAAAAGGGGTCACTGTCGTGCATTACCGCAATCGTTTGCAAAGAGGCGCCACGGCCACCACGGCCGCTGCTGCCGCCGTCCTGCTGATCGCCGGATGCGCTTCCAAGGCGAGTAATTCCGGTGGCGGGACCGCACCGTCGGGCGGCGGATCGAAAGCGCCGCTGGTAATCGGGGCGTCGGTGTCCCTCACCGGTGACTTCTCCGATTCCGGCAAGGGCGTTCAGCGCGGCTACCAGCTGTGGGCAGACACCGTCAATGCCAAGGGCGGCATCCTCGGCCGCAAGGTGACGGTCAAGATCGTCGACGACGCCTCGAGCCCCACCCAGGTCGTCACCAACTACCAGAACCTGATCAACAAGGATCATGTCGACCTGACCTTCGGCCCGTTCTCGACGCTGCTCACCATCCCGGCCTCGCAGGTGGCCAAGCGATACGGCTACGCCTTCCTCGCACCGGCCGGTGGCGGACCCGACGTGTTCAAGCAGAATCTCACCAACTTCTTCTTCGTCCAGCCCGCGCCGACCACCCAGTCCGGCGATGTGTTCGCCAGTTACATCCTGTCGCTGCCGGCCGCGGACCGGCCCAAGACCGCGGCCTATGCAGAGCTCGACGACCCGTTCTCGGCACCGATCGCGGAGAACATCCGATCGAAGTTCGAGGCGGCCGGCATCCAGACCGTCTACAAGCAGGTCTACCCGTCCGAAACCCAGGACCTGTCGCCGGTGATGGCCGCGATCGCGGCGAAGATGCCGGACGTGATCGTGGGCGGCACCCAGAGCGAGGATGCCTACGCCCAGGTCAAGAGCCTGGTGCAGCTGAAGTACAGCCCGAAGTTCATGTTCCAGTCCAACGGCGCGAACTCGCCGCTGGAGTACCCGAACAAGGTTGGTGCGGCCAACACCGCCGGCATCATGTCCTCCGCTGACTGGTACCCAGGGTCGAAGGCCAGCGGTAGCGACGCCTTCACCGCGGCATACATCGCCAAGTACGGCGGCACGGCCCAGACCGTCGACGACAACAGCGCAGAGGCCTACGCCGCGGGCCAACTGGTGGAGGCGGTCGCTGCCAAGACCGGCAAGCTCGACAACGCCACGATCATCAGCTCACTGCACGCGGGCAGCTGGCCGACCGTGCTGGGCGACCTCGCCTGGGGAGCCAACGGAGCGCCCACCGGGGAGTACAACCTCGTGCAGTGGCAGGGCGGCAAGCTCTTGCCGGTCTACCCGGCCACGGTAGCCCAAGCCAGCCCGGTATACCCCAAGCCGAACTGGGGTGGCTGATCGATGCACGCACTGATTCAAGGCATCATCCTCGGAGTCCTCACCGCCGGCGTGTATGCGCTGATGGCCTCCGGTCAGACGCTCATCTTCGGCATCATGAAGGTGGTCAACCTCGCCCAGGGCGCCATGGTCATCCTCGGCGCGTACCTGTCCTACCAGCTGTTCACCAGTTTCGGGATCGACCCGCTGCTGTCCATCCCGCTCACCACCATCGCGATGTTCGTGCTCGGGGTTGCTGTCGAGGTGCTGTTCCTGCGGCCGCTGCGCCGGGAGGACCGCTCCGAGCTGAGCCTGCTGGTCACCTTCGCCGTGGCCCTGCTGCTCGAAGGCATCATGAGCGTCACCTGGAAGACCACGGTCCGAAGCACCAACACCGGCTACGCCAACAGCAGCTGGACCGTCTTCGGCTACCAGATAACCCTCGTGCGGCTATGGGCATTCCTGCTGTCCATCGCGGCGCTCGGCGTGCTGTACCTGCTGCTGAACCGCACCAGGTTCGGCAGGGCCATCCGGGCAACCGTGCAGAATCCCGAATCCGCCCGGTTGCTGGGCGTCGAGGCCAGCCGGGTGTCCGCGCTCGGCTTCGGCCTCGGGGCGGCCACCGCGGCGGCCGCCGGATCGGTGTACGGCCTGCTGTACCCGTTCAACTCCGGCAGCCACTACGACCTCATCTCACGGCTGCTGTCGATCGTGTTGCTCGGTGGTCTCGGCAGCATCGGCGGCGCGGTGGTCGGCGCCCTGGTGGTATCGACGTCCTCGGCGATCGTCGCCTCGGCCATCTCGCCGAGCTGGTCTGAAATGACCTTCTTCGTGATCCTGCTGCTGGTGCTGCTGATTCGTCCGCAGGGTCTGTTCGGAACGACTGCCCGGGGAGCGATATGACAGCCGCGCGTTATCTCGGCCCGGCGAAGGGAATCGCCTTCTTCGCCATCCTGGCCAGCCTTCCCTCGTTCAACATCGCCCACTGGGTGCTGAACATCGCGGTGTTCACCCTGATGTACGCGGTGATGTCGAGCTCGTGGAACCTGGTCGGCGGGTTTGCCGGATATCCCTCACTGGGGCACGCGGCCTTCTTCGGCATCGGCGCGTACGGCACCGCGCTATGGTTCCAGCACCACGCGATCACGTCGGGCTACGAGCCGTTCGAACTGCTGCCGCTGATCGGAATCCTCGCCGCCCTGCTCGGGCTGCCGGTCGCGATGATCGCGATGCGGACCAGGTCGGATGTGTTCGCGATCGTGACCATCACGCTGCTGTTCGTCACCCAGACCCTGGCATTCAACCTTCGCTCGCTGACGCATGGCGCGCAGGGATTGTCCATCGCCGTCGCACCATTCTCGGCTCGGACCTACGAAAGGCCTTTCTACTACGTGCTCCTGCTGTTGCTTGCGCTCGCGATGGGGATCAGCCTCGGGGCGATGCGCAGCAAGCTCGGGCTGTCACTGGCAGCCGTCCGGGCCGATGAGGACAAGGCCCGCGGTATCGGCGTCCGCACGTTCGGCGTCAAGCTCCTGTCGTTCTCGATCAGCGTCGGGCTGACCGCGATGGTCGGTGGCATCTGGGCCTACTACGAAGGCTTCATCTACCCGCAGTTCGCGATCGATCCGCTGGTCACCATCGCGATCGTGCTGATGACCTTCCTCGGTGGCCGCGCGACCCTGTGGGGTCCGGTGCTGGGTGCCTTCATCCTCGAGACGGCGCAGCAGACGCTGGCCTACTCCCTCGGTGGCAGCCAGTTCTACCTGATTGCCTACGCGATGGTCTTCCTGCTCGTCATGCTGCTGATGCCGCGGGGGATCGTGCCGTCCATCCAGGCCGGGCTGCGGAGGCGACGGCGCAAAGCCGCTGTCGATGCCGCAGGCTCGCAGGGCAATGCCGCTGACACCAAGGATCGCGGCGTCCGAAGCACGCTCTCGACGGTGAAGGGAAGCGCCTGATGGCCGCGCTGCTCGAAGTGGAAGGCCTCATCAAGAGCTTCGGCTCGGTGCGGGCAGTCAACCAGGCGTCCTTCACCGTCCAGCACAACTCGATCACCGCGCTGATCGGCCCGAACGGCTCGGGAAAGACCACGCTGTTCAATCTGATCACCGGCTACCTGCCGCCCGACCAGGGCCGGGTACGGTTCGCCGGACGCGACATCACCGGTGTCGACGCCGGCCGGCTGTACCGGCGTGGTCTGTCCCGGACCTTCCAGCAGGCTCGGGTCTTTCCGCAGCTGACCGTGCAGGAGAACCTCACGGTCGCGGCGGGATATTCGTGGGGTCAGCTGTTCGGACGGCGGATGAGCAAGGCCGATCGGCAACGGGTCGGGCAGCTGCTCGAGGAGTTCCGGATGGCACACGTCGCCGACCTGTTCGCCTCCGAACTGTCCTACGGCCAGCGCAAGTTGCTGGAGTTTGCCGCGGTACTGATGAGCTCGCCGAGTCTCATCCTGCTCGACGAGCCGACCGCCGGGGTCAACCCGGTGATGATCGAGACGATGGAGCACCACATCCGCGACCGGTACGCCGCCGGTATCACCTTCCTCATTGTCGAGCACGACATGAACTTCGTGATGCGGCTGTGCGACCCGGTGATCGTGCTGGATCAGGGCCGCGAGATCTTCGCGGGCACGCCGTCCGACGTGCAGTCCAACCCGCTCGTTCTCGACGCCTACCTGGGGGGCTGACCGTGACCACCTTGCTCACACTGCACGATGTCGTCGCGGGCTACGGCGCCGGCGACATCCTCAAGGGCGTCGACCTCGAGGTTTCCACCGGGACTGTGACCTGCCTGATCGGCCCGAACGGAGCCGGAAAGTCCACCGTCCTCAAATGCGTCAGCGGCCTGCTCCGTCCCCGGCTGGGCTCGGTCCGCTTCGCCGGCGAGCAGATCAACGGCCTGTCGCCACGAGCCCGCCTGCTGAAGGGGATCGTGCACGTCCCGCAGGACCGCAGCCTCTTCCCGGCGATGACGGTCGCCGACAACCTGCTGATGGGTGGCTATGCCCTCAAGGACCAGAAGGCGGTCCGCCGCCGGATCGAGGAGGCAGCCGAGGTCTTCCCGATCTGCCGCAGCCGCGCCGCTGAGCACGCCGGCTCGCTGTCCGGCGGCGAGCAGAAGCAAGTGGAACTCGCCCGCACCCTCGTTCTGGACCCGGGCTTGATCCTGCTCGACGAGCCGTCCATCGGGCTGGACCCGAAGTCGCGGCACCAGGTCTTCGCGAGTATCCGCACGCTGGCCGAGGCCGGCCGTACCGTGCTGCTCGTCGAGCAGAACGCCCGGTCGGGGCTGGCCGCCTCGGACTTCGGCGCGGTGCTCGAAAGCGGCGTGGTTCGACTGGTCGACACCGGCGCCAACCTGCTCACCGACCCTGAAGTCGCCCGCCTCTACCTCGGCGCTTCCGGCGCACACAGCAGTCCGGGAGCCTCCGGCGCCAGTTCGGCCGCGGATGTCTCCGCGGCCTCCACGACATCTTCTGAAGGAGCACGATGAACGCAGAGCACAGCCGCATCGGATGGATCGGTGCCGGACGGATGGGCCACGCAATGGCCGCCCGGCTGCTGCGCGCCGGACGCGACGTCTCGGTGTGGAACCGCACGCGAGCCAAGGCAGAGGATCTCGTGGACCTCGGAGCGCAGCTGGCCGACTCCATCGCCGAACTGGCCGACCGGGACGTGGTGTTCACCATGGTGTCGGCGGACGCCGATCTGCTGCAGGTAATGCTCGGCGAGGGCGGATTGCTCAGGCAGGAAAGCGTTCCTGGCATCGTGATCGACTCGAGCACGGTGTCTGCTGAGACGTCGAACACCGTGCGAGAGGCGGTGCACGCCCGCGGCTCGATCTTCATGGTGTGCCCGGTGAGTGGCAACGCCAAGGTGGTCAAGGCCGGCAAGCTGTCGATCGCCGCGTCCGGGCCGGAGGAGACCTTCACGCAGATCGAGCCGCTGCTCTCGGACATCGCGGCCTCGGTCACCTATGTCGGCGATGGTGACCTGGCGCGGCTGGTGAAGATCGCGCACAACGTGTTTCTCGGGGTGGTGATCCAGTCGCTGGCCGAGATCACCGTGCTCGCCGAACAGGGCGGGGTGAGCCGTGCCGACTTCCTCGGGTTCCTCAACCGCTCGGTGATGGGCTCGACCTTCACCCGGTACAAGACACCGGCGCTGGTCAATCTCGATCTGACCCCGACCTTCACCACGAAGCTGCTGCGCAAGGATCTGGACCTCGGCCTGGCCGCCGCCCGGTCGCTGTGCGTCACGATGCCGCTGACCGCCACGACGCAATCCCTGGTGCAGGCGGCGATCGGTCGCGGCCACGGCGACCAGGACTTCGCGGCGTTGCTGATCGAGCAGGCGCGCTCGTCCGGCGTCGAGCTCAAGCCGGAGAACGTCGATGTCGACGACGGGTTGAGCGCCCGATGACCAGTCCCACCATTGCGCCGGCCACTTCGGCCGCGCCCATCCCGGCTCCGGGTCACATGGGCGTCGACTACGAACAGCGGGTCGACTTCGCACGGCTGCGCGAGTACCGGCTGGGCCGGGCAAAGGCGTCGCTGGCCGCGAGCGGGTGCGGGGCGTTCCTGCTTTTCGACTTCTACAACATCCGCTACGTGACGCAGACCTGGATCGGCGGCGCGCTCGGGGACAAGATGACCCGGTACGCGCTGCTGACCGATCCCGGTGAACCGATGCTGTGGGACTTCGGATCAGCCGCCCGCCACCACCGGCTGTACTCGCCGTGGCTGGCGCCGGAGAACTGCCATGCCGGCATGCTGGGCCTGCGCGGTGCGATCGCACCCAGCGCCGGCCTGATGGAGGCGGCCGTCCGCCAGATCAAGGGATTGTTGATCGATGCCGGGGTGGCCGATTCCCCGGTCGGCGTGGACATCGTCGAGCCGGCCTTCCTGTTCGAGATGCAGCGGCAGGGGCTGACCGTCGTCGATGCCCAGCAGCTGATGCTCGATGCGCGGGTGATCAAGAACAGCGACGAGATCATGTTGCTGAACCAGGCGGCGGCGATGGTCGACGGTGTCTATCAGGACATCGTGGGCGTCCTCAAGCCAGGCATCCGCGAGAACGAGATCGTCGCGCTGGCCAGCAAGCGCCTGTACGAGATGGGTTCGGACCAGGTTGAGGCGATCAACGCCGTCAGCGGCGAGCGCTGCAACCCGCACCCGCACAATTTCTCCGACCGGCTGATCCGTCCTGGTGATCAGGCGTTCTTCGATATCATCCATTCGTTCAACGGTTACCGGACCTGCTACTACCGAACGTTCAGCGTCGGTAGCGCGACGGCGAGCCAGCGTGAGGCCTACACCAAGGCCCGCGAGTGGATGGACGCCGCGATCGCGATGGTGCGGCCGGGCGTGGGTACCGACGAGGTGGCAGCGGTCTGGCCGGCGGCCACCGAGTTCGGTTTCGCGAACGAGATGGACGCATTCGGCCTGCAGTTCGGACACGGTCTCGGCCTCGGCCTGCACGAGCGGCCGATCATCTCCCGGCTCAACTCGATGACCGAGCCTATCGAACTGAAGGCCGGCATGGTGTTCGCGCTGGAGACGTACTGCCCGGCCGGCGACGGCTTCTCCGCCGCCCGGCTGGAGGAGGAGATCGTGGTGACCGAGTCCGGACCGCGCGTTCTGACGCTGTTCCCCGCGCAGGATCTCGTCGTCACCAACGCCTACTGAGCCTGCCCTACACCACGATTGCCGAACCACGAGCGAGGTATTCCACGATGGCACAGCTGAAGGACGACCTGCTGACGGACCTTTTCATCGACGGCAAGGCGGTGGCCGCCGCTGACGGTGCCCGCTTCGACGTGCTCGACCCCGCGACCGGCGAGGTGATCACCACGGTGGCAGATAGCGGGATTGCCGACGCGATGACCGCGGTCGGCGCTGCAGAGACGGCTGCGCAGTCCTGGGCCGCGACGGCGCCGCGAGAGCGGGCGGAGATCTTGCGACGCGCCTTCGAGCTGATGACGGCCCGAGCCGAGGACTTCGCCGAGTTGATCGCGCGGGAGAACGGCAAGGCGTTGCCGGACGCTCGCGGCGAGGTGGCCTACGCCGCCGAGTTCTTCCGCTGGTACTCCGAAGAGGCCGTGCGGATCACGGGATCGGTCGGCACCGCTCCCTCGGGTGCGAACACCATCATGGTGGTGCGGCAGCCGGTGGGGATCTGCGTGCTGGTGACGCCGTGGAACTTCCCCGCGGCGATGGCGACCCGCAAGATCGCTCCGGCGCTGGCGGCCGGCTGCACCGTCATCCTCAAGCCGGCCAGCGACACCCCGCTGACCGCACTGGCGATGGGCGCGCTGCTGGACGAGGCGGGGGTGCCGCCCGGCGTCGTCAACGTCCTGCCCGGCCGCCGCTCGGGCGCCATCGTCTCGGCGATGCTGCACGACCCGCGGGTGCGCAAGCTGTCCTTCACCGGCTCCACAGAGGTCGGCCGGCTGCTGCTGCGCGAGTCCGCCGACCAGGTCCTGAACACCTCGATGGAACTGGGCGGCAACGCCCCCTTCGTGGTGTTCGCCGACGCCGATCTCGATGCTGCCCTGGACGGCGCGATGGTGGCGAAGATGCGCAACGCCGGCGAGGCGTGCACCGCGGCGAACCGCATCTACGTCCAGGCGCCGATCGCCGAGGAATTCAGCCGGCGGCTGGCCGAGCGGATGGGCGCCCTGGTGCTCGGTCCCGGTACGGAGGAGGCCACCCAGGTCGGCCCGCTGGTGAACCAGGACGCACTCGACAAGGTCAGCTCGCTGGTGTCCGAGGCGATCGACGCCGGTGCCCGGGCGCTGCTCGGTGGTGCGGCACCGGATCGCGCGGGCTTCTACTACGAGCCGACGGTGCTCGTCGACGTGGCCGCGGATTCACCCATCCTGCGCGAGGAGATCTTCGGCCCAGTCGCCCCGATCGTCACCTTCGAGGACGAGGACGAGGCGGTTCGGCTTGCCAACTCGACCGAGTACGGGCTGGTTTCCTACGTCTATACCGGTGATCTGGCTCGCGGGCTGCGCGTCAGCGAGCGGCTGGAATCGGGGATGGTCGGCCTCAACCGCGGGCTGGTCAGCGATCCCGCCGCTCCCTTCGGCGGCGTGAAGCAGAGCGGTATCGGGCGCGAAGGCGGCCACGAAGGCGTCCTGGACTACACCGAATCGAAGTACATCGCGGTGAGCTGGTGAGCAGCACTATGGTTGCCGTGGGGCTGCCCGGGCTGACCGGCGTGGACCACATCGGCTTCACCGTCCCCGACCTGGAGCAGGCCCGCACCTTCCTGGTCGACGTGCTGGGTTGTGAGTACCTCTACAGCCTCGGGCCGTACCGCCACGAGGACGACTGGATGGCCGAGCACCTCAACGTCCATCCGCGCGCGGTCATGCAGCAGCTGCACTTCTTCCGCTGTGGCACCCAGGCGATCTTCGAGGTCTTCCAGTACTCCGCGCCCGATCAGAGAGCTGAGCTACCGCGCAACAGCGATGTCGGCGGCCACCACGTGGCGCTCTACGTCCAGGACCTCGACGTCGCGGTGGCCTACCTGCGCGGTAGGGGAGTGAGAGTGTGCGGCGATCCGACGGCCAGTAGCGGGCCTAGTTTCGGCCAGCGCTGGGTGTACTTCCTCGCTCCGTGGGGGATGCAGTTCGAGCTGGTGTCCTATCCCGGCGGCAAGGCCTTCGACACGATGAGAGAGCGCACATGACCGATCACAAACGGCTAGAACCTGTCGCTGACTGGGTGGAACTCATAGCGACCGAGGCCGACTACGACGATGCCGAACCGCAGCTGCTCACCTCGATGCTCAGCCAGCTGGTGCTGATCCGCAGCTTCGAGGAGTTCGTGCTGGAACTGGCCGCGGCGGGCCTGGTGCAGGGCCCGGCGCACTCCAGCATCGGCCAGGAAGGCGGGGCCGTCGGGTCGGTGCTGCCGCTGACCAGCCAGGACACCGTCAACGGTTCGCATCGCGGGCATCACCAGTTCCTGGCCAAGGTGCTGCACCATCTCGAACCGAAGGGGATCGACCCGACGGCGCCGTTCCCCGACGAGGTCCGCGACGTTCTGCTCACCAGCCTGGCCGAGATCTGCGGCCTGGATCGCGGCTTCAGCCATGGCCGCGGTGGCTCGATGCACCTGCAATGGAAAGAGGCCGGTGCGATCGGCACGAATGCGATCGTCGGCGGTGGCGTCCCGCTCGCGGCAGGCTCGGCATGGGCCCATCGCCAAGCCGGCACGGACGCCGTGGCCGTGACCTACTTCGGTGACGGAGCCATCAACATAGGTTCGACCCTGGAGACGTTCAACCTGGCCGCGGCCTGGAAGCTGCCGATCTGCTTCTTCGTGGAGAACAACCGGTACGCGGTCTCGACCAGCGTCGAGGAGGCGACCGGTGAGCCGCGCCTGTCCGCGCGCGGGCCCGGTTTCGGCATCCGAAGCTGGGCGGTCGACGGCATGAACCCGCTCGCGGTCTACCTGGCGATGTCCGAGGCGGTACGGCACATGCGGGCCGGCAACGGGCCCACCTTGATCGAGGCGAACGTCTATCGCTACTTCCACCAGAACGGCGGGTTCGCCGGCAGCGCGTTCCGCTACCGCTCGAAGGAGGAGGAATCGGCCTGGCGGGCGCGCGACCCGATCGATCAGCTCAGCGGCCACCTGAGCAGGCGGGGAATCCTGAGCACGGCCGAGATCGCGCATACCCGCGAGCGGGCTCAGGCGTTGATGGCCGAGCTGGGTGACGTCCTGCTGGAACCGCTGCCTGGCGGCAAGCCCGGTCAACGCCGGATCATCGAATCCGAATGGCCCGATCCTGCCTTTGCCGACGTAGGAATCCGCGGTGACCTCAGCGAGTTCGACGATGCCTACCTGAGCGATCGCGATGTATTCAGCGGTGAGATCGCCCAGGTGAAGTTCATCGACGCGGTCGCCACCGTGATGAACCGCCGGATGGCCGAGGACCCTCGTGTGGTGGTGATGGGTGAGGACGTTCACCGGCTCAACGGCGGAACCAACGGCGCGACCCGCGGGCTCAAAGACGCCTACCCGGACCGGGTTTTGGGCACGCCCATCAGCGAGAACGCCTTCACCGGACTCGGCGGCGGGGTGGCGCTGGACGGGCGATTCCGTCCCGTGGTCGAGCTGATGTACGCCGACTTCATGTGGGTCGCGGCCGACCAGCTGTTCAACCAGATCGGCAAGGCACGTCACATGTACGGCGGCGGCGGTGAGGTGCCGTTCGTGCTGCGCAGCAAGGTCGCGATGGGAACCGGCTACGGCTCCCAGCACTCGATGGACCCCGCCGGCATCTTCGCCACCTCGCCGGGCTGGCGGATCGTCGCACCGTCGACGCCCTTCGACTACGTCGGCCTGCTCAACAGTGCCCTGCGCTGCAAGGACCCGGTCGTGGTGCTCGAACACGTCGACCTCTACAACTCGACCGGCGAGGGACCCGTCGACGACTTCGACTACTGCATCCCGGTCGGCAAGGCCGCGGTGCGCCGGACCGGCTCGGCGATCACCGTGATCAGCTACCTGGCGATGACGCCCTACGTGCTCAAGGCGGTGGATTCGCTCGGCACGGTCGACGCCGAGGTGATTGACCTGCGCTGGCTGGATCGCGCCAGCATCGACTGGCAGACCATTGGCGAGAGCATCAAGAAGACCAACAACGTGCTCATCGCCGAGCAGGGTGCGCGGGGAACCTCCTATGGCGCCTGGCTGGCGGATGAGATCCAGCGGCGGTTCTTCGACTGGCTCGATCAACCGGTGCAGCGGGTGACCGGCGGCGAAGCCTCGCCCAGCATCAGCAAGGTGCTCGAACGTGCCGCCATCGCGCAGGACGCCGAGATCGTCGCGGCGCTCACCGAGTTTGGGGCGGGCTGACATGCCGGAGCTGTTGCGGATGCCCGAGGTCGCGGCCAACACCACCGAGGCCGTGCTGCTCAGCTGGCCGGTGGCCGAGAACGTGCCGTTCGCCAGCAGGGACACCATTGCCGTTGTGGAGACAGCCAAGGCGGTGGTCGACGTCGAGGCCGAGGCTGACGGCGTGATCCTGCGCACCCTGGTGCCCGAGGGCACCGAGGTCGCCGTCGGCGAGCCGATCGCGTTGATCGCCCGCACCGAGGAGGTGGTGGACGATATTGAGGCAACCCTGCTGCGGCTGGGCTTTTCCCCCGATACCAAGGGGCCCCTGGCGATCGAGATTCCGGAGGCCGACCCGGCGCCGGCGCTCGCCGTCAGCCCCGCCGCCGGCCGCATCTTCGCCAGCCCGCTCGCACGCCGACTCGCTCGCGACGCGAACCTGGTGTTGGACGCCCTGACCGGCAGCGGGCCGAACAACCGGATCGTGCGGCGAGATGTCGAGGCCGCCATCCGGCTGCGGCGCGACGCCGGGCCCGAGCCTGCCGCGACCAACGGCGCGGCCGCGTCCAACGGCGCGGCTGTTGCGCGCCCGACGCGCAAGACCGGGTCGAGCACCTTCACCGACGTTCCGTTGTCGCGGCAGCGGCGGCTGATCGCCGAGCGGTTGACGTCCAGCAAGCAGGTGACACCGCACTTCTACCTTCGTGGCACCGCCAGGGTCGATGGGCTACTCGCACTGCGCGCTGAACTCAACGACGGAGCCGAAACGCGGGTGTCGGTCAATGACCTGATGGTGAAGGCGGTGGCGCTGGCCCACGTCCGGGTGCC
>JAVEES010000151.1 GCA_030840285.1 Pseudonocardiales bacterium | reverse complement strand
ATATCCCTATCCTGCTGGCCCCCAGGGTCGATTCGACGCTGCGCCGAGGCGCTCCTACCTTGCGGGAACCCATCGGATCTCCGCGATTTACTGTCGGGCAGCGAGTTCGAACGATTGATGCCACGCCGACGGGCCACACCAGATTGCCTGGCTACGCCCGCGGTCGCATCGGCACGGTCATCGTGCAGCACGGGTGTCACGTCTTTGCCGACTCACACGCGGCGGGACTCGGCGAGGACCCCCGCTGGCTGTACTCGGTGAGCTTTAGCGCTCGCGAACTCTGGGGTTCCGACGCTGACGCGTCCGTCCGGGTCACGATTGATGCATTTGAGCCCTACCTGGAGGCTTTATGAGCGCGGCCGACCGCGATGAGCCAGTGTTCGCGGCACCGTGGGAAGCTCAGGCATTCGCGATGACGCTCGCGCTCCACGAGCGTGGAGTGTTCTCCTGGCAGGAATGGACCGCTTGCCTAGGCGAAGCCATCACACGCGACGACCGCTCCTACTACGAGCACTGGCTCGACGCCCTCGAAGCGCTGATCATTGAACATGGACGATGCGACGCCGATGAGCTCGACCGGCATCGCGCAGGATGGCGCCGCGCAATCGCGCGAACGCCCCACGGAAGCCCGATCACACTTACCGCGACCGACCTCGGCATCTGAACCGCAGCAATCCACAGTAATTGCTGGCAGCCCGAAACCCGGCTCGCACAGGCGAACGGTCTCAGTCCACCATCCTGGTCGTAGTCGCCTGACGCCGCACCGTCGGAATCAACGCGCTGCCGCGGTACCACCGAGGAATTCAATCGCGCCGCGCATCGTGCGGAGGCCTGTGGATCGGTGAGTTTCAGGCGACCGGCCGATCCTCTGGTTTCGGGCTGTGGCGTTGATGGTGCGGATGTGATGTCGATGGGGCGCTCGAGAAGTTTGCCTTTGTGGAAGACGGCGCCGGCCCGGACGAGGGCCACCAGCTCGGGGGCGTTGACTTTGCGCCAGCGGGCTTGGGCGGCGTCGATGAGTTTGTAGGCCATGGCAATTCCGGCCGCGCGTGAACCCGGACCCTTAGTGACGCGTTGGCGGAGTCGCACGGTGGCGAAGGTCGATTCGATCGGGTTCGTAGTTCTCAGGTGTATCCAATGCTCGGCGGGGTATTTGTAGAACTCGAGCAGGACGTCGAGGTCGTCGGTGATCTTGGCGACCGCCTTCGGGTACTTCGCGCCGTAGTCGATCTGGAACGCCTGGACCGCGATCTGGGCCTTGTCGATATCCTCGGCGTTGTAGATCTCCTTGAGCGCGGCCAACGCGCCGTGGTGCGCTGATTTCGGTAGTGCGGCAAGAACATTGGCCTGTTTGTGCCACCAGCAGCGTTGTTCTCGGGTGGTCGGGAACACATCTCGCAGCGCTGCCCAGAACCCTATCGCGCCGTCGCCGACCGCGAGCACTGGTGCGGTCATGCCGCGGCGACGGCAACCCCGCAACAGATCGGCCCATGACTCGGTGGATTCGCGGTAGCCGTCGGTCAAGGCGACCAGTTCCTTGCGGCCGTCAGTGCGCACCCCGATCATCACCAGCAAACAGAGTTTCTCCTGGTCGAGGCGAACCTTGAGGTGGATACCGTCCACCCACAGGTACACATAATCGGTGCCGGACAGATCCCGCGCCCCAAACGCTTTGGCCTCGTCCTGCCACTGCGCGGTGAGCCGGGTGATCGCCGTCGGCGACAGCCCCGAGCCGGTGCCGAGGAACTGCTCCAGCGCAGGCGCGAAGTCACCGGTGGACAGCCCATGCAGGTACAGCAGCGGCAACACCTCGGTCATCTGCGGTGACTTGCGAGCCCATGCCGGCAGGATCGCCGAGGAAAACCGCTGCCGCTGACCGGATTCCGGATCCACGCGCTTGTCATTGATGCGCGGGGCTTTCACCGCCACCGCGCCGGCCGCAGTCAACACCTCCCGCGGCTGGTGATAGCCGTTGCGTACCACCAATCGGTGCCCGTTCTCGTCGACTTCCCCAGCGTGGGCAGCGATGCAAGCGGAAACCTCGGCCTGCAACGCCGCGGCCAGCATCTGCCGGGCGCCGGCCCGGAGGATCTCATCAAGTAACGACCGGCCCGTACCGGCGTTGTCGTCGTTGGACGAACCGGCGTCGTGAATTGACATGAGCATGGGCGTACCTTCCCAACCAGCGCGCCAACGCCGGTCTTGATCAGAACAACTTCGGATTTCAGATCATCCTCGGGAAGGTGCACCCACCTGCGCCGCCTCGCCGAGGCTCATCCACAGGTTCTGATCATTGCTCTCGGGACTGGGCTGTCGTACGTGACGGCATGCGCGACACCTGCTCCACCGAAGGTCAACGCACCAGTCACGCCAAGAATTGCAACAGCTTTTCGCATTTGTTTTCTCCATCATTCAGGTCGGTTCAAGCGAACCAACTCCATGCGAGGACCAAGGGCTGCGCGGTCCCCTTAAAAGGGCGATCGAATGGATCCGCCCCCCGGCGAATCGAAATTTCCCCTCATCGCAAGCGGATCTGTACCCGCCGTGGACGTCACCAGACCGAAGCATTTGCTGCGGACAGAGTGGGCCCGCCACCGGGGATTGGTGACGGGCCTCTGGGGGCAGCGATAAGTCAGCAGTTGGGGCTGCTCGAACCGCTGCGGATCTACGATGAGTTCTGAAGGTTGACGCGACGAGCCAGAGGACGGATTGCTATGCCGGGTTCCGAGGGTCTCGAACGGTGGAATGAAGTTGATATCCCCGAAGAC
>JAVEES010000142.1 GCA_030840285.1 Pseudonocardiales bacterium | reverse complement strand
TTCTTCGGTACCGCCATCATCATCCTGTTCGGGACCGGCGTGGTCGCCCAGGTCGCAGCCGCCGGGATAGGTGATCACGACAGCATCGCGTGGGCCTGGGGGCTGGGCGTCACACTCGGCATCTACGCCGCCGGCAAGATCAGCGGTGCTCACCTGAATCCAGCGGTCACCATCGCCCTCGCCTGCTTCCAGGGCTTCTCGTGGAAGAAGGTTGCGCCGTATGCGCTGGCGCAGACGGCCGGCGCCTTCGTTGCGGCACTGCTGGTGCGCTGGAACTATTCTGAGGTGATCGCCAAGATCGACCCGACCCACACCATCAAGTCGCAGGGCATTTTCTCGACGCTGCCGGGCAACGGCTCGCTGCCGGTCAGCGAATGGGGCGCCCTGCGGGATCAGATCATCGGTACCGCGATCCTGGTGTTCCTGGTCTTTGCCCTGACCGACGCGCGCAACAACTCGCCACTGGCCAACCTTGCTCCGCTTCTGATCGGCCTGCTCGTCGTCGGGATCGGGATGGCTTGGGGCACCGACGCCGGTTACGCGATCAACCCCGCTCGCGACTTCGGTCCCCGGCTCGCATCCTTCTTCACCGGCTACGGTGGGGCGTTCCGCGACCAGTACGGCCACCTCTTCTTCTGGGTACCGATCCTGGGCCCGGTCCTCGGCGCGGTGGTCGGCGGCGGCCTGTACATGACGCTGATCAAGCGTCACCTGCCGGACGAGGAGTAGACCCTGTCAGACCGTTCCGTTTCCCTTTCACGTTCACGAGCAAGGAGAATCTGATGGCCGACTTCGTCGGGGCGATCGACCAGGGCACCACAAGTTCGCGTTTCATGATCTTTGACCACGAGGGCAACGAGCGCGGTAAGCACCAGCTCGAACACGAGCAGATCATGCCCAGACCCGGTTGGGTGGAGCACAACCCGGTCGAGATCTGGGAGCGGTCCAGCGCGGTCCTGCAGACGGCGGTGAACGGGGCTGGCCTGTCCACCTCGGACTTCGCCGCCATGGGGATCACGAACCAGCGCGAGACGGCGGTCGTGTGGAACATCAAGACCGGGCGCCCGTACTACAACGCGATCGTCTGGCAGGACACCCGCACCGACCGGATAGCCTCCGCGCTGGAGCGGGACGGCCGCGGCGACGTGATCCGGCAGAAGGCCGGCCTGCCTCCGGCAACCTACTTCTCGGCCGGCAAGGTGCAGTGGATCCTGGAGAACGTCGAGGGCGTGCGGGAAGCCGCTGAGCGAGGCGAAGCCATCTTCGGCAACACCGACAGCTGGCTGCTGTGGAACCTGACCGGCGGGGTTCGCGGCGGGGTCCACGTCACCGACGTCACGAACGCCAGCCGCACCATGCTTATGAATCTGGAGACGCTCGACTGGGACGATGAGCTGCTCGGCTTCTTCGGCATCCCGCGGGCGATGCTGCCCTACATCCGGCCGTCCTCGGACCCCGCGGGCTACGGCGAGGTCACCGTTCCCGGTGCGCTGGCCGGCGTCCGGCTGACCGGCGACCTGGGTGACCAGCAGGCGGCCACCGTCGGCCAGGTGTGCTTCAACCCCGGCGAGGCCAAGAACACCTACGGCACCGGCAACTTCATGCTGCTCAACACCGGCGAGGAACTGGTGCGCAGCTCGAACGGACTGCTCTCCACGGTCTGCTACCAATTCGGCGACAGCAAGCCGGTCTATGCCCTCGAAGGCTCGATAGCGGTTACCGGTTCGGCCGTCCAGTGGCTGCGCGACCAGCTCGGGATCATCTCGGGCGCGTCGGAGACCGAGACGCTGGCTCGCCAGGTGGCCGACAACGGCGGCGTGTACTTCGTCCCGGCGTTCTCGGGGCTGTTCGCGCCGTACTGGCGTTCGGATGCCCGCGGGGCGATCGTCGGGCTGTCCCGGTACAACACGAACGCCCACCTGGCGCGCGCCACCCTTGAGGCGATCTGCTACCAGAGCCGCGATGTGATCGAGGCGATGGCGTCGGACTCGGGCGTCGCGCTGGATGTGCTGAAGGTGGACGGCGGGGTTACCGCCAACAACCTGTGCATGCAGCTGCAGGCTGACATCCTGGGGGTTCCGGTCAGCCGTCCGGTAGTCGCTGAGACCACCGCGCTGGGCGCCGCCTACGCCGCGGGCCTGGCCGTCGGGTTCTGGAAGGACACCGACGAGCTCCGGGCAAACTGGAACGAGTCGCAGCGCTGGTCCCCGGAGTGGAACGATGAGCAGCGTGAGGCGGGCTATGTGGGCTGGAAGAAGGCCGTCGAGCGAACGTTGGACTGGGTGGAGGTCGACTGAACAGCGGGCACGCCCACTGAACGACCTGCTGGCCGGGCTTGCGGCTTGGCACACAGGTGAGAAGAAGACCACGATGCGGAAAGGCACTTCATGATCGCGACGGCATTGTCCCCAGAGAACCGGACGGCTGCGCTGGCAGCGATGGAGGAGGCCGCAGAGGTCGACGTGCTGATCATCGGCGGTGGCGTGGTCGGCGCCGGCGCTGCTCTTGATGCCGTCACCCGGGGGCTCTCGACGGCGATCGTGGAGGCCCGCGACTGGGCCAGCGGGACGTCCAGCAGGTCCAGCAAGCTCATCCACGGCGGCCTGCGATACCTGGAGATGCTGGACTTCGCGCTGGTCCGCGAGGCGCTGCACGAGCGGGGCCTGCTCGTGCAGCACATCGCACCGCACCTGATCCGTCCGGTTCCCTTCCTCTACCCCCTT
This sequence comes from Pseudonocardiales bacterium, assembly GCA_030840285.1. GTDB lineage: Bacteria > Actinomycetota > Actinomycetes > Mycobacteriales > Jatrophihabitantaceae > Jatrophihabitans_A. Next base: position 1,880 of record JAVEES010000142.1, on the reverse strand, counting down.
ACTCACCGGGGCTGGGAGCGGCCCTACGTCGGTGCCGGCGTGCTGCTCTACGACACGATGGGCACCGCCGGTGGAAACGCGCGCGGGTTGCCACATCACCGGCACCTGAGCAAGCGCCGCGCGCTGCGCGAGGCCCCGGCGCTGAAGAAGGACTCGCTGACCGGCGCGGTGCAGTACTGGGACGCGCAGGTCGACGATGCCCGGCACACCATGAACGTGGTGCGCACGGCCGTGTCGTTCGGGGCGCTGGCGGCCAACCGGACCAGGGTCGTCGACTTCTTGCGCGAGGGCGAACGGGTTACCGGGGCGCGGGTGGCCGACCTCGAAAGCGGGCACTCCTTCGACGTCCGGGCCAAGCAGGTCATCAACGCCACCGGCGTCTGGACGGATGAGACCCAGCAGCTGGCCGATACCCGGGGACAGTTCCACGTGCGGGCGTCCAAGGGCGTCCACCTCGTGGTGCCGCGGGATCGCCTGCAGTCCACCACCGGCATCATCCTGCGAACCGAGACCAGCGTGCTGTTCGTCATCCCGTGGGGCCGCCACTGGATCATCGGAACCACCGACACCGACTGGAACCTCGACCTCGCTCATCCCGCGGCGTCCGCGCGCGATATCGACTACCTGCTGGATCAGGTGAACTCCGTGCTGTCCTCGCCGCTGTCCCGGGCCGACGTCGAGGGCGTCTACGCCGGGCTGCGGCCGTTGCTGTCGGGGGAGTCGGAGTCGACCTCGAAGCTGTCGCGCGAACACGTGGTGGGCCACCCGGTGCCGGGGCTGGTGGTGATCGCAGGCGGCAAGTACACGACGTACCGGGTGATGGGCCGCGACGCGGTCGACGAGGCGGTCCGCGGGATGGACTCCCTGGTGCCGGCCTCGTGTACCGAGCGGATTCCGCTGGTGGGTGCCGAGGGCTGGGAAGGGGTGCGCAATCAGCGCAACCAGCTGGCGGCATCCTCAGGCCTGCACGTGGCGCGTATCGACCACCTGCTCGGGCGCTATGGCTCGCTGATCCACGAGGTGCTCGACATCATCGCCGCCGACCAGTCACTGGCCCACCCGTTGCCCGGCGTGGACGACTACCTGCTCGCTGAAGTGGTCTACGCGGTGACGCACGAGGGCGCGCGGCACCTAGATGACGTGCTGGCCCGGCGTACCAGGGCCTCGATCGAGGCGTGGGATCGCGGGGTGTCGGCCGCCCCGGTGGTCGCCGAGTTGATGGCGGGACCGCTCGGCTGGGACGAGGTCCACAAGCGGACCGAGATCGAGCACTACCGCGCCCGGGTGGCGGCTGAGCGCGAATCCCAGGAACAGCCCGACGACGCCACCGCAGATGCCGCCCGGCTCGGAGCCGCTGACATCGTGCCTGTTGCTTAGCTTTCTTACGTGCGTCGCTGGGTCTGTTGGGTTGCTGGGGTCTGGGTCGCTGGGCTGCTGGGTTGTGATGCTCTCGCGGCGTCATGACGCTTTGTGGGCATCACAACCCAGCGCACTCAGGGGTTGATACCTACGGGGCCGAGGCCAGCGCGGCCAGCGCGGGCACGAAAGCTGCTCCGTTGGGCGTTCCGAGGCCCGTCACCGCATCCCAGCCCGGTCCTGCGGTGTAGCCGGGGATGCCTGAACCTGCCTGGATGTTGTCACCGCGGGTCACGTCGAACAACGCACCCGCAGCTGCTGGGGAGTTGGCCAGCTTGTACAGGTCGTCGTTGATGAGCCCGAGATCCTTGCCCGCGTACTGGGCGGTGATCGCCACGATGCCGGCGAACATAGGCGATGCTGCCGAGGTGCCGCACACCCCGAAGTAGCCGCCGAAGCCGGGCGCGGTGTCCAGCACGATGACGAGGGTCCCGCACGAGGCGTCCATCGAGATATCGGGGACG
>JAVEES010000140.1 GCA_030840285.1 Pseudonocardiales bacterium | reverse complement strand
GGTCGCTGGTTCGTTCCTTCAGGCGGTCGAGGAAGTCGCAGGCCGCGCGCTTGCCGCTGTCCGTGCGCGTGAAGAAGAGGTACCGCTTCGGGTCGCTGAAGGTGAACCCCGCCCGCAGCATGTCTTTGATGGTGATTGCCGTGACCTTGTCGATACCCTCGCCGCCGGCCGGGCCGGTCCCGGCCAAGACGATCTTGCGGATGAGCTGTGGCTCGTCGTGGGCGATCACCTGCGAAATGAATCCGCCGAGTGAGAAGCCGACGAGGTCGACCTTGGTCAGGCCGAGGGCTCGGATGAAGCTGACGGCATCGCGCGCCATGGCAGCGATCGATGTGGGAGTGGAGCCCTTCGAGGCGCCCACGCCGCGGTTGTCGAAGGTGATGATCCGATGCGTCTCAGCGAGACCGTCGACGACCCGCGGATCCCAGTTGTCGAGGTTCGCGCCGAGATGGTTGAGCAGGACGACCGGGATGCCGACGTCGGGTCCGAGCACGCGATAGGCGAATGGCGTGCCGTCCACGTCGATTGTTTCGGTCGGCGTGCGGGCGTATGAACTTGTGCTGCCCGGAGTAGCTGGGGACTTGGTAGTCATCGTGATCTCCTTGAGTGGTTCGGTCGGCCAGGAAGTGCACCACTTCGGGCACGAAGGTCTGATCGTGTTGGAAGAAGGCGTCCTAGGTTCATTGGCTGTCATTCATAATATTATGGACGGCAGCCTATGCGCTAAGCTGAGATAGCACAAGGCAGGACGAGAGGAATGACCAGTGCCGCGGTATCGGACCGAACACAAAGAGGCGACGCGACGACGGATCCTCGACACTGCCGGTCGGCGGTTCAAGCTGGACGGTATCGACGGTTCGGGCATCGCGACCCTGATGGGCGATGCCGGCCTGACCAACGGCGCGTTCTACGCACACTTTCAGTCCAAGGACGATCTGGTGGCCAACGTCGTCGCGGAGGAACTTCGTGCTCAATGCGAGCGGATCAGCGCGTTACCGCCAGGTCCTGCGGCGCTCGAAGGTTTCGTGCGCGACTACCTGTCTCCGCAGCATCGCGATCTCCCCGCCGACGGCTGCCCCTCAGCAGCCCTGCTCGCCGAGATCGGTCGCTGCGACGATGCCTCCAGGGAGAGCTACACCGCTGGCGTCCGGTCCATCGTTGATGTGATCGCCACCCACTTGGCCCCGCAAAGCCCGAGATCCGCTCGCGGCAAGGCACTCGGGCTGTTCACGCTCCTCGTAGGAACCCTGCAACTGTCGCGCGCCGTCTTAGATCCGACGCTCTCCGACGAGGTGCTCAAACACGGCATCCACAACGCCCGCACCTTCATCCGCTGACCGGCTGGCGCCTCACCCGATTCGCACCGCGACACCCTGCTGCCATTGCAGGCTTCCAAATCACCTCGCCCGCGACGTCACTACGCCATGCACCGTCAAGACGTCGCTGCGCTGACCTGCCTCCACCGAACAGGTTCGGGCGTACGCATGCTCAGCGCAGAGCGCCGTCAGCGAAGTTGTGGTCGGATAGCTCGCCTAGCAGTCGAAGCGCGAGCTGCCGGTCTTGGCCACGACAGTGAGCCAGTTGCCGCTCGTCGTCGGTGAGGGTGGCCAGGAACTGGTAGCCGTCGGACACGGCGGTGGCCAGGTCAGGCAGAGTGCGTGGCGGGACAGCGAGCGCTCCGATGTCTTCGATGTCGAACTCGTCGCTGCTGCGATGGCGCAGCCACCGGTCGACGTCGAAGCGGCTGACTTCGTGTCCGGGCTTCCATTCGACTTGGCCGCGTGGGGTGGTGGCGATAAGGCCGAAGTTGTCGACCCAGATCTTGAGGACGGCCAGGCGCCGGACGAGGGCGGTGTCGAAGTGCCCGGCGCGAAGGAAGGCTTCGTTGACCCACCGCAGGTCGTACATGTCGCGGCTGGTGTGGTCCGGTTGAGGCGGGCGATCTTCTCGGCGACGTTTCCTCGAGCCGCACGACTGGCAGCTGAGGTAAGGTCGGGTCGCCGTATGCGGCATGGACGGGCATCGGTACCCACCCGCGTCGCTGCGGCCTCAGCCAGGGCGGCGGGGAGACGTCGAGTTTGCTGACCAGGCTGTCGCTGCCGCCAAACTCTGTGCTGCTCATCTGCAGGTGTCGTTTGCCGCGCCGTTCGGTGATCGCGTAGCTGAACGGGCCGAGCCGCAGCCCTTGCACGTGCAGGCTCAGCAGCTCGAGGATGTCGTCGGGATCGGTGCCGATGGTGGCTACGGAGAAGTCGAGGTCGAGGGAGAAGCGGCCCTGATTGCCGGCGTAGAGCTTGCGCAATGCGGTGCCGCCCTTGAACGCGAGATCGTCGAGCAGTCCCTGCTGGTGCAGGTCGCGCAGCAACAGATCTTGGGCGATGTCGACTAGAGCCGCGTCGCGACCCTGGGCTCCGGCGCTGCGCGGGGTGTGGCGGGCGACGTGGCCGGCGGTGATGTTGATCCGGCTCGTGCTGGCTTCGCTCATCGCGGCGAGTCGGCCCGCAGGTCGGCTGGGTCGAAGGGCAGCAGGGTGTCGGTGACGCGCCAGCGTCGGCTGTGTCGCCGCTGGGGCGCGTCGCGGGCGCCGAACCAGACCGTCCGGGCGCGCCCGGACTCCGCTGCACGCGCCGCCAGGTGCGCCGCGAGGTCCGGGCGCACCCCGTCGAGCAGGTAGCCGAGCCGGATCGTGACCCGGATCGGGCGATCGGCCAGCTCAGCCTTCATGTCCGTCCAGTCAGCCTCGGCCGCGACGTCGGGCAGCCACTCGACCGTGCTGGACCAGGACTTGACGTCATCCGGGTGCGCGGCTAGCTGGACCAGTACGCTTTCGAGCGCCAG
>JAVEES010000069.1 GCA_030840285.1 Pseudonocardiales bacterium | reverse complement strand
GCCTGTTCGATCTCAGCGGTGTCTCCGGCGAAGGACAACCGGGCGAAGCGGTGGCCGGTTGCTGTGTCGAAGTCGATACCCGGCGCCAAGGCTATGCCGGTCTGGACCAGTAATCGGCGAACCCAGGCGAGCGAATCATCGGTGAAGTCCGAGACGTCGGCGTAGATGTAGAACGCGCCGTCGGCGGGTGCGAGCCGGTTCAGGCCGATGCTAGGCAGGGCTTCGAGCAGCAACGCGCGGTTGCTCGCGTACCGCTCGACGTTGGCATCCAGTTCCTGGTAGGCATCGAAGGCGGCAATGGCGGCTTGCTGTGACAGTGCGGGCGGGCAGATCGCGTAGTTGCCTGCCAGACGATCGACGGCATCCAGCAATTCGTCCGGCACCAACAGCCAGCCCAGCCGCCAGCCCGTCATGGAGAAGTACTTGCTGAAGGAGTTAACGACGATCGAGCGGCGGCCGAACTGCCAGGCCGAAGCGGCTCGCTCGGAATAGCAGATTCCGTGATACAGCTCGTCGGAGACAAGCCGGACGCCGGTGGCCTCGCACCACCGCGAGATGTTGTGCAACTCGGCCGCGGACACCATCGCGCCGGTCGGGTTCGCGGGCGAGCCGAGGATGAGGCCGGTCGGTCGGGGATCCAGTGCTTGGAGCGCTTGGACCGTCGGGACGAATCCCCGCTCGGGACCACAATCGAATTCCTGCACCACGCAACCCAGGCTGGTGAGAATGTTGCGATACGCGGGATATCCGGGCCGGGGCATGGCTATCACGTCGCCCGCGTCAAAGGCTGCCAGGAACGAGGTGAGAAACGCACCGGATGAGCCGGTGGTCACCACGACGTTCGAGCTCGGCACCTCGATTCCGTACCAGGCCTGGCAATGCGCGGCGATCGCTTCCCGAAGGGGCTGAATGCCCAGTGCCGCCGTGTAACCGATCTTGTCCGAGGACAGCGCCGCGACGGCCGCCGCACGCACCGCCGCAGGTGCGGGGGTGGATGGCTGTCCGGCCGCCAGGTTGTAGACCGGCAGGCCGGCCGCGCGCCGGCGCTCTGCCGCGCCAAATACCTGCATGACATAGAACGGCGGCACCGCGGAACGGGCCGAGGGGGATGCGAAGGCTCTCACGCGATATCGCCGCAGCTCTTACGGTCTCGCTGCACGCCGGGCAGAACTTCGGCGACCAGCTGACGGTGCGGCCGCGAGCCGGCATCCTGCACTCTGTTCACCCGCCGACGATAACCTGATCCGCGTGACCACACAGACCAAGTTCCCCGCCGCCGAGCTCAGTGCCAACGCCGACCTCGCGATAGCGCTCGAGCTGGCAGACCTGGCAGACGCGATCACCACCGAGCGCTTCCGGGCGGCCGACCTGGTCGTCAGCAGCAAGCCCGACCTCTCGCCTGTCAGCGATGCCGACCAGGCAGTCGAGCGGGCGATTCGCCAGCGCCTCGCGGACGCGCTGCCTGGCGATGCGTTCTTCGGCGAGGAATACGGCGCGACCGGCACGGGTCCGCGAAAGTGGGTTGTCGATCCCATCGACGGCACCAAGAACTTCGTCCGCAACGTGCCCATCTGGGCAACCCTGATCGCCCTGCTGGTGGACGAGGAGCCAGTACTCGGGGTCGTCTCGGCGCCCGCTCTGGGCCAGCGATGGTGGGCCGCTCGCGGAGAGGGTGCCTTCACGGCCAACCTCGGCGCGGCTGCGCGCCCGATCAAGGTCTCGCAGGTGGCGCAGCTCGCTGACGCCAGCCTTTCCTATGCCTCGCTCGGGGGCTGGCGCGGGCGCGGCAAGCTCGACGCGGTCGTCGACCTGGCCGAGGAGGTATGGCGCTCACGCGCCTACGGTGACTTCTGGTCCTACATGCTGGTTGCCGAAGGAGCGGTGGACGTCGCCGCCGAACCGGAACTGTCGCTCTGGGACATCGCGGCGCTGGCTCCGATCGTGACCGAGGCCGGTGGACGTTTCACCGGCCTCAACGGCGTCCCCGGCGTGCAGCAGGGCAACGCGGCGGCCTCCAACGGCCTGCTGCACGAGGCACTGCTCGCGCGCCTGGGCGACTGAGTTCAGCCGGCAGGACGGCCGAGCTCAACCGGACGGCCGAGCCCCTCAACCAGCTGAGCGTTCGGAAGCTCCAGCAGTCGCCGGCCGGGCAACCGCAGCTTCGAGCCGCGCAGGCCGCTGCCGATCACCACGCTGTCACTGCGTGCCACGTCATCGGACACGAGGATGGGCCATCGGGCCGGAAGCCCGATCGGCGTGATTCCGCCGTACTCCATCGTGGTCAGCGACACCGCGTCCGCCATCTGGGCGAAGGACGCCTTGCGAACGTCGAGCAACCGCCGGACGATGCCGTTCACATCCGCACGGGTGGTGGCCAGCACCATGCACGCGGCATATCGGAGCTGACCTTCCCGCTTGCCCGAGACGATGACGCAGTTGGCCGACTCGGCCAGCGCCACGCCGTAGGTGAGACAGAATTCCGCCGTGTCGGCAAGGGCAGGATCGATCTCGGCGACCTCTGGCTGCGAGTTACCGGACCAGCCCTCGAGCGCGGCGCGGACCGGGGTGGCGATGAGTTCGGGCGACGCCTGGGCCGGCCGCCAGTGAAGCCGAGTTCCAGGACGTGCCGGGTTCATAGGCCGTACTCTGCCAGAAGAACGGGTCGAGGACCGCGCTGCCGCCAGAGGGCCGGTGGCCGAGGAAAGGGCGCCAGGTGAGACCGAAAGGGCACTCCATCGATATCCTCAGCCGGCCGTTGCCCGGCATCGGGGTATGCCAGGAGCTCCAACTCCGGACCGGCCGGCGGGTCGGCATCGTGACGCGCCGCGACGGCTTGACCGACCTCGTCATCTATGACGCCGAGGATCCGGACGCGGCACACGACAGGGTCGAGTTGGCCTACGACGAGGCGAACGCGATCGCGGAGATCCTCGGCGCACCGCAACTCGTCGAACACCTTTCCGTGCAGCAACAGCAGGCTTTCGGCCTGCTCGTCGAACAGCTGCCGCTTGCGCCTGGATCACCGTTCGCCGGTCGAACGCTCGGCGACACCCAGACCCGCACCCGTACCGGTGCCTCGATCGTCGCGATCATCCGTCAGGGCACCGCGACGCCGTCGCCAGGACCAGAATTCCAGCTGATCGCCAACGATCTGGTCGTCGTAGTCGGAACGAAGGAGGCGATCGATCAGGTAGCGGCCATTCTCGATGGCTCGGCGGGTTAGCCGGTGACGATCGCGGCGAGCGAAGCCGGGGCAGCACCGCACGTCGCCGTTCTGCTCATCGAACTCGGCGCGATCCTCTTCGGTCTCGGCATCCTGGGACGGTTGGCCCGCCGGCTGCACGTGCCGGTCATTCCGCTCTACCTCCTCGCCGGTCTGGCCTTCGGCCAAGGTGGCCTGCTGAACCTGTCTGCCAGTGAGGACTTCATCAGCGTCGCGGCAAACATCGGAGTGATCCTGCTGCTGGTGATGCTGGGACTGGAGTACTCGGCAAGTGAACTCACCTCCAGCTTGCGCCTTCAGGCCCCGATCGGGCTGCTCGACGGCCTGCTCAACGCCGTTCCGGGTGCGGTGTTCGCGCTGCTGGCCGGTTGGGGAGCCACGGCGGCTATCGCCCTGGCGGGGATCACCTGGGTTTCGAGTTCCGGAGTGATTGCCAAGAACCTCAGTGACTCCGGACGGCTGGGCAACCGGGAGACGCCGACGATCCTGGGCGTCCTGGTCATCGAGGATCTCGCGATGGCGGTCTACCTTCCACTCCTGACGGCCCTGCTGGCCGCCGGCGGTGCCCTGTCGGTGTTCATCGCCGTGGCCATCGCGCTCGTGACGATCTCGGTCGTGCTGGTTGCGGCCACCCGGCTTGGTGAACAGATCACCTCGCTCGTCTCCGCAGAGGACCCGGAGTCCCTGCTGCTCGGCGTTCTCGGCCTCACCCTGCTGGTCGCCGGCATTGCCGAACAGCTCAAGGTCTCGGCCGCGGTCGGAGCCTTCCTGGTCGGCATCGCGGTGTCCGGCACCGTTGCCGAGACCGCCGCGGAGGTGCTCGCGCCACTTCGAGACCTGTTCGCGGCAGCATTTTTCGTGTTCTTCGGACTATCCACGAAGCCGGGTTTGCTACTGGGGGTGTTGCCGCTGGCTATCCTGCTGACCGCGGTGTGCAGCTGCACCAAGGTGGCAACCGGTTACCTCGCGGCACGGCGAGTCGGCATCGGCCGGCGCGGCAAGTGGCGAGCGGCGATCTCGCTCATCCCCCGCGGCGAGTTCTCGGTAGTCGTAGCCGCGCTCGCGGTCGGTGCCGGTGCCCAGAAGCAGCTCGGGCCGCTCACCGCCTGTTTCGTGCTGCTGACGATCGGGGTCGGGGCGATAGCCAACAGGTTTCCCGACCGGCTACGCCCCCGACCCCGCGGAACCTGAGTTAGGACTCCTCGGCCGGCATAGGCGCTGCAGCCATCACGGCAAACCGGGCGCCGCCCGGATCAGCAACCGTAGCCATTCGACCGTAGGGCGTATCCCACGCCGGCTTGATGACGTTGCCGCCCAGCCGTACCACCTCATTAACGGCCTCGTCCGCGTCATCGACAGCGAAGTAAATCCCCCACTCGGCCGGCGCCGTCTCGTCGGCAGGCTGTTCGCCGATGCCGCCGATGCTGTTTTCTTCCCCGCCGCTCCCGTCGACCGAGAACACTGCGTAGTGGAACCCGTCATTGGACATATCGGTGTAGGCGAAGCCGAAGACGTCGGCGTAGAACTGCTTGTTGGCCTCCCAATTACGGCTCATATTCTCTTCCCAGATAAGGGATCCGGGTTCGTTCGCCAGCTGGAGGCCGGTGTGCGTCCCAGCCTGCCAGACGCCGAAGCTGGCTCCCCCGGGGTCGATCCCGAAGCCCATCCGCCCGAGGTCGCCGACCTCCATCGGCGCAACCGCCACTTGGCCACCGTGTTTGGGGATCGCCTCGAACACGGCGTCGATGTCCGTCGTGGCCAGATAGGTGGACCACGCGACCGGCTGAGAGGGATCCATTCTCGGCGCGAGGCCGGCCACGGCCCGGCCGTCCTTCGTGCAGCTGGCGTAACCGCCGAATTCGGGGCCACCCTCGCTGATCTGCCAGCCGAACAGCTGTTCGTAGAACAACCGTGCGGCACCGATGTCATCCGTGGAGACGTCGACCCAGCAGGGCGTACCAGGCGGCCAAGGAGTGTCGCGTGTAACCATGTCGGCAATGCCTTTCGATCGGCTGAAGCCGGGTCGCATTCCCGGCAGTGTTCTGGACACCGCGCACGCTGCCACCAACCTCTGACAACCGCCAACGGTTTGGCGAGATCGTGCGGACTACCTCAGTGGCGGGCGCTCGGCGACTCTGGGTCGTCCGGCGCACATCAGCGCTGAGTAACGTGCAAGCCAGAACGTGCGAACAATCTCGAGAGGATCACCGGTGAGCGACTCCAACCCCCGCCAGAACACCACCTTTGCCAGCAACGGCGGCCAGGCACATGGCTATCTGGCACTGCCAGCCTCCGGACAGGGTCCGGGCGTCATCGTCATCCAGGAGTGGTGGGGACTGACCGACCACATCGTCGAGATCGCCGACCGCCTTGCCTCGCAGGGATTCGTGGCACTCGCGCCGGATCTCTTCGGTGGCAAGACGACCCACGATTCGGACGAGGCGGGCAGGTTCATGTCCGAACTGCCCGTCGAAGAGGCCGCGAAGGACCTGTCCGGCGCCGTCGACTACCTGCTCGGGCATCCGGCAGTGACCTCCAGCAAGGTGGGCGCGGTGGGGTTCTGCATGGGTGGCGGGTTCGTGCTGATGCTCGCCGCACAGCAGGGCGACCGGATCGCGGCCGCCGTCCCCTTCTACGGCGTCGGTGCAGCGGTGCCGCAGAGCTACCGCGGTCTGCGGGCGGCGGTTCAGGGCCATTACGCCATCCAGGACGCCTTCTACCCCGTCGAGGATGCCCGCTCGCTCGAGGAGCAGATCCGTTCCGAATCCGGTGCGCGGGTCGAGTTCTTCTACTATGCGGCCGGCCACGCGTTTCACAACGACGAGAACCTGCTGGGCACCTATGACGAGCAGAACGCCAAGCTGGCCTGGGAGCGCACCGTCGGCTTCCTGAAGCAGGAGCTGGCCTGATGCCCGAACCGACGGCCGCCGAACAGGAGGAGTTGGCGGCACGGCGGGCCACCTTGCGGGACCGGTACCTGCTGCCGACCGGTCGCCGACCCGTCACGACCGCCCGCGGCATCCATCATGCGGCCCTGATCTGCAGCGACGTCGAGACGACGATTCGCTTCTACCAGGATCTGCTCGGCTTCCCGCTGATCGAGCTGGTCGAGAACCGGGACTATCCGGGTTCGTCGCACTTCTTCTTCGACCTGGGAAATTCGACCTTGCTCGGCTTTTTCGACTTCCCCGGTCTCGGGCTGCAGCCGGGCATCGAGTCGATCGGGTCGGTCCAGCACATCGCTATCTCAGTCTCGCCGGAAAACCACGCGGAGCTTCGCCGCAAGCTGGACGAGGCGGGCATAACCTACGGCGGTCCGGACAAGGGCATCGAGGAGTCGCTCTATTTGCGCGACCCCGACGGCATTCAGATCGAACTCCTGCGAGACGACCTGATGTACTTCGCGGGCCAATGGCTGGACGGCCGATGAACCGTCGCGTGGAAACACGACGCTCGGCATGAGCCAGCCTCAGCTCGGCTTCGGGCTACCGGTCTCGGGAAGCTGGGCGACCCGGGAGAATCTAGTCACGGTGGCCTCGCTGGCCGAGGATGCCGGCTACGCCTCGCTATGGACCTTCCAGCGGCTGCTGCACCCCGCCGAAGGTGACTGGGGCGCGATGTACCGTGCGGTCACCGATCCGCTGATCACCTTGGCACACGTCGCGGCCATCACCCGAAATGCGCGGCTGGGCGTCGCGATCGTCAATGCGCCGTTTTACTCACCAATCGTGCTGGCCAAGCAGCTCACCACCCTGGACATCATGTCCGACGGACGGCTGGACGCCGGTCTCGGTCTCGGCTGGGCACCCGAGGAATTCGAGGCCGCCGGGGTCGAGTTCGCACACCGCGGCGCACGCACCGAAGAGTTCATCAAGTGCCTGCAGGCAATCTGGGGACCCGATCCGGTCCAGTTCGACGGCGCGTTCTACCAGGTGCCCGCAGCGCAGGTTCAGCCCAAGCCGGCGCAGCGGCCCCATCCGCCGCTGCTGCTCGGCGGCGATGCGCCCCGCGCGCTGGATCGGGTGGGCCGGCTGGCCGACGGCTGGATCAGTCGCAGCAGGCATGACCTCACCAAGATCGGGGCGGATATCGCCACCATCAAGGCAGCTGCGGAACGCAGCGGGCGGGACGCCTCCGCTTTCAGGGTTATCGTTCGCGGCGTGGTCGGCCTATCCGACACCACTGGCGATGACTCCGACGGCCGCCGTCCGTTGCACGGGACCCCGAGCCAGATCAAGGACGATTTCGCGCGCCTCGGCGAACAGGGCGTGACCGAGGTGTTCCTCGATCCCAATTTCGACACCTCCATCTCGGGTCCCGGCCTGGATCCGGACCGCTCCCTGCAAAGTGCTGTACACCTGCTGGAAACGTTCGCCCCGGCCGCTGGCTGATCCCTCCTGTTGACCGGCTGAGAGCCACACCGCGACTGTCGGAGCCAGCCGTCAAGATGCCTGTGCACTTATCGGATTGGGCGGACGGGAGACGACGATGCAGCGGATTGCGCGGTTTGCGGTTAAGCGACGATGGCTGGTGGTCATCGGTTGGATAGCGTTCATCGTTGCCGCCCAGGCCCTGCTCAGCGGGCTCGGGGGCTCGACCTACAAGGACGACTTCAAGCTGCCGGGCACCGAGACCGATACCGTCTCCAAGCTCCTCACCGGTGCGGGGCTCAACAGCCAGAACGGCGCCAGCGGCACGATGGTGTTGCATGCCTTGTCCGGGACGGTCGCCGATGACGACCAGACGGTCACCCCCGCGCTGCAGAAGCTGTGCGCGGCGGGCAAGGGAATCGCCACCGTCAACTCGCCCTATGGCGTCATCGACTGCGCATCCAAGGCCGCCGCCACGACCCGGGGTCCCGCCACGGCCAGCCTGATCAGCTCGGACAAGACAATCGGCATCGTCGAGATTAACTGGTCAGCCGCCCAGCCCCGCACCAGTGACATCACCGATGTCTATGACCAGCTCAAGACTCTCGACAGTTCCACCTTGCAGGTCGAGTTCACCGGCAACGCGTTCCAGGCCATCGGCCAGGCGCCGAGCGGCATCCCACCCGAGCTCATCGGCTTTCTGGCCGCGTTGGTGATCCTGTTCATCGTCTTCCGTACCTTCGGAGCCACCGTGCTGCCACTGGCAAGCGCATTGGCGGCCATGGGTAGCGGCCTCGCCCTGATCGGCCTGCTGTCCCATGTCATGTCCGTGGCCAGCTTCGCAAACCAGCTGGCATTGCTGATGATTCTCGGCGTGGGTATCGACTACGCCCTCTTCATCGTCACCCGGCACCGACGCAATCTGCTGCGTGGCATGGGCATCGAAGAATCGATCATGCTTGCCCTCAACACCTCGGGCCGTGCCGTGCTGTTCGCTGGGACGACGGTCTGCATCGCGCTCTTGGGACTGTGGGCACTCGGGGTCAGTTTCCTCTACGGCGTGTCACTGGGCACCGCGATCGGCGTGGCGCTCACCATGTTCGCGTCGCTCACGCTGCTGCCCGCGCTGCTGGGTTTCCTCGGCCTGAAGGTGCTGCCCCGCAAGCAGCGCCGTGCGGTCGCCGACGGTACTTACGTCTTCACCGAAAGCCATGGCTTCTGGTATCGCTGGTCACGCCTCGTCGAGAAGCGCCGCATCGTGCTCGGAGTGATCGCCGGAGCCGTGCTCGTCGTGCTGGCACTGCCGTTCTTCTCGATGCGCCTTGGTTCCTCCGATCAGGGCAATGACCCGAAATCCTCGACCACGCGCAAGGGCTATGACCTGATCGCACAGGGCTTTGGCCCCGGCTACAACTCGAGCCTGCAACTGGTTATCGACGGCCCGGGTGCGGCCGACAGCGCCTACCTGCAAAGGGTGACGACGGCTCTGAAGGGTGTCACGGACGTAGCGCCGAGCAGTGTGCAGGCTGTGCCGACCGGTAAGAACATCGGGCTCATCGTGTTCAAATCGGTCACCTCGCCGCAGGACGCCAAGACGACTGAGCTGGTGAAGCAGCTTCGCGCCGACATCCTGCCGCCCCTGTATGCCGGCACCCAGAACCACGTTTACGTCTACGGGGCCACAGCGATCTTCGTCGACTTCGCCAAGGTTCTGTCGGCCAAGATGCCGCTCTTCTTCGCCGCGGTGATCGGCCTGTCCTTCCTGCTGTTGCTGGTCGCCTTCCGAAGTCTCGTAGTGCCCTTGACCGCGGCCGTCATGAACCTGCTGGCCGCCGGGGCATCCTTCGGCATCGTCGTGGCCATCTTCCAGTGGGGATGGTTGTCCGAATTCTTGGGTATCGGCGGCGCCGGTCCGATCGAGCCGTTCATCCCGGTGATGTTCTTCGCGATCCTGTTCGGGCTGTCGATGGACTACCAGGTGTTCCTGGTGAGCCGGATGCACGAGGAGTGGTTGCACACCAAGGACAATCGGCGCTCGATCACGGTCGGCCAGGGCGAGACGGGTGGCATCATCACCGCCGCCGCGATCATCATGATCGCCGTCTTCGGCGGCTTCATCCTCGGTGACGCACGCGTCATCAAGCTGTTCGGTATCGGACTGGCGTCGGCAGTTTTCCTGGACGCGTTCGTGGTGCGCACGATCCTCGTCCCGTCCTTGATGCATGTGATCGGCCGCGCGAACTGGTACTTCCCCGCGTGGCTGGAAAAGATCACGCCTCAGGTCTCGATCGAGCCACCAGAGCCTGCTGAGGAGTCCGCCAGCGGTTCGGGTGACGCCGATCCCGACGAGAAGCGCTCGCTCCAACCCGTGTGATCGGGCCCGCTTGCGGGCTGCTGCTAGGCCAGCAGCTCGCAAGCAGCCTGCAAGATCGTCGGCTCGTCCAGCAGTACCGTCCGGGCCGCATCCCCCAGCGGTATAAAGCTGTCGGCGCTGGTGACCCGCCTGATCGGCCCGCGGAAGCCGGCATCGATGAGCGCTGCCACGACGCCTTCGGACACACCACCCGAGCGGCGCGTCTCATCGGCTATCAGCACTCGGCCGGCCGCCGTCGCAGCCGCCAGGATGTCCTGCACCGGCAATGGTGACAGCCATCTGAGGTCCACAACGCTCACCGACCGGCCCCGCTCGGACAGTGTCCCGGCTACCCGCAGGCTCATCGGCACCCCGTTGCCGAAGGTCAGAATCGTCAACTCGCCCATCGTGGCGTCAGTGGCCGGGTACTGACGAGCGCGGCCGATCGGGATGTGTCCTGCGTTCCACCCGCTCGGTGCCAGGTACTCAGCCAGCCACCCACCGTCGGAATCGGCGTACAGATCGCGCTGGTGGTACAGGGCGATGGGTTCGAGGAAGACCCCTACCGCTCCGTCCTCGTGGGCCGCGGCGAGCAGCGTCCGCAGCATCGCCGGAGCGTCGGCCGGATGGGCCGGCACCGCGACGACGAGGCCGGGAATGTCGCGCAATACGGCGACCGAGTTGTCATTGTGGAAATGACCTCCGAAGCCCCTCTGATACCCCAGTCCAGCAATCCGGATCACCATCGGGTTGCGGTACTGGCCAGCCGAGAAGAACTGCAGCGTCGCAGCCTCGCCGCGTAGCTGGTCCTCGGCGTTATGCAGGTAGGCAAGGTACTGGATCTCGGGGATCGGCAAGAAGCCGCTGATGGCAGCGCCGAGGCCCACGCCCAGGATCGCCTGCTCATCGAGGATGGTGTCGAAGACGCGGGCGCCACCGAAAGCCTTGCGCAGACCGCGAGTCAGGCCGTAGACGCCGCCCTTGACCGAGACGTCCTCACCGAATACGAGTGCCTCTGGACGTCTGGCAAGTTCGTCGTGCAAGGTGCGGTTGATGGCTTGCGCCAGCGTCAGGGGGCCCTCGTCCTCCGGTAACCTGCCGCCGAAAACCTCTTCCCGGTTCGGCGCGGGCGCTGCCGAGACGGCCGCAAGGACGCGGTCGGGATGCCGCGGTGCCAGCGGCGCGACGACTTCCTGGACAGTGCTCAACTGCGGCAAGCCGATTGCCTCGGCAGCCACCTTCGCCGCCTGCTCCCGGATCGCCT
>JAVEES010000065.1 GCA_030840285.1 Pseudonocardiales bacterium | reverse complement strand
GTCTTCTACGACAAGGGCGTAGCCAACGTCCCCGAGCCGCTGACGGGCCTTAGTGCCAATGCCGATAACCTCACCAACGCGATCAAGGCTGACGTGGTGGCGGGCACGCTGCCGCAGGTGTCCTGGGTCGTGACCAACCAGGCGTTCTCCGAGCATCCGGACGGCGCGCCGAACGACGGCGCCTACTACCTCAACGGCGTCCTCGAGGCACTCAACTTCGACCCGGACGTCTTCAACTCCACCCTCGTGATCATCGACTACGACGAGAATGACGGCCAATTCGATCACGTGCCGCCGCCGGTGCCTGCGCCCGGCGCGAAGGACGAGTTCTACTACGAGGCCGCCGGCAGCCTCGCGAGCGTCGGTGTCACGCAGCCGCTGCCGGTCGGCCTCGGTTTCCGTGTTCCGCTGATCCTGATCTCGCCGTGGACGCGGGGCGGCTGGGTGACCTCGGAGGTCTCCGACCACACCTCGGTGATCCAGTTCCTGGAGAAGTGGACCGAGGCGCACGGCAACGCTGCCATCTGCCCGAACATCAGCGCCTGGCGCCGCAGCGTCTGCGGTGACCTGACCGGCGCGTTCGACTTCGCCTCGCCGGTCTTCGGACTGCCGAAGTTGCCCAAGACCACCGTGCTCGGCGATCCCGCCGGCGGCTCCTACCGGCCGCCGGTCACGACCAACGCGATGCCCAAGCAAGAGCCGGGCACCAAGCGGGCGCGCTCGCTGCCGTACCAGCCCAACGCGAACCTGGACGGATTTACGTTCGGCAGCAACGGGGCGGTTGAGGCGAAGCTATCGTTCAGCAACAGCGGGCCGCACGTCCGCAAGGCCAGCCACTTCGCTGTCTACAACAACACCGCTCCGGACCAGTCGCTCGCCGACTACCCGGCGAAGTTCCCAGGGCAATACACGGTCGACCCGTCCCATGCGATCTGGAACAAGACCGTGCCCGGGTCGGTCGAGATCGGCGCGGGCAGGGGCGACGGAGAATACGACCTTACGATCGTGGGTCCGAACCGCTTCCTGCGGCGCTTCACCGGTGACGTCAGGGCCGCCGGGAAGACCGCGCAGGTGGAGGCGGCCTACTACCAGGGCCGCTTCGGCCCGAAGCCCAAGCTCGCGCTGGAGCTGACGAACAGCGGAACGACCGCCGTGACGTTCACAGTCGTGTCCAACAACTACTCGAAACCCCACCCGAAGACCTACCACGTGCCCGCACACGGTCGCGCGACGCACGCGGTGGACCCACTCGTGTCCAGCAACGGGTGGTACGACCTATCGGTCACGATCAGCGGCGACAACTCCTGGTCACGGCAGTACACGGGCCACCTCGAGGACGGCACGAACAGCATCACCGGCTGACCGGCCCGCCTCGTCACCGATCGCCACGGGGCTGGGTCACCACTTCGACATCGACGATGCAGTCCATCGTCGACCCGGGCGGGAAGTTGGCGAGACCCGCAATGCCATGGTTCTTCAGGGCATTTCCCATCGACTGCGAGAGCCTGGCCGCGAATCCGATGGGCTATAACACCGACTATGCGTGGCTAAAAGCACCGCAACGCACCTCAGGGCCGGCGTTGATATGTGTCTTCCAACACGGGACCCAGCAGCGAGGTGAGTCGGTCTGGCATTGCGCAGGGGACGTCGGTATCGATCTGACCGAGAGGACGCAGATGGTCGTGGTCACCGATCAGGACTTGTTTGTGCTGGCCCGCAAGACGTTTCGTTGCCGCGCGGGGGATCTGGGTGCCGCGTTGGGCTGGGCCGCCGATCAGCTGTCCGGTGCGCTTAATCAAGGGCGACCAGGAGTCGCGGGAGGCATCTCCCGGCGAGGAGAGTATCGGCGGTTGACGCGCGGCCCGTGCGTGTTCCGGTTCGGTGTGGTGATCACGCCCCGTTCGGGGCGGCGATATGAAGGCGTTCGAAGTCGATGGGTGATCGGCTCCGAGGAGCGTTAGCTCGACGGGCCTCAGCGCACCGTCGAGCAATTTACGTCACCGACCATCACGAAATCGGCGGCGTCCATGCCATGACCCGACGGCTTGCGGCTCCGCTGCGCGCGGACGTGTCACGATGGTGTCGTGGCCAAGCCTTCGCGTCCCGGACCGTCGCGTCCGGTACGTGCCGAGCGGCGAGAACTGTTCCTGGACGTCACGGCCGATTTGGTGCGGACCGAGGGTCTCGCCGCGGTCACGATGGAGCGGGTTGCGACCGCCGCCGGTCTCAGCAAGCCGGTGGTCTATAGCCACTTCGCCGATCGCGGGGAGTTGCTTCGCGGGTTGCTCGAGCGCTGCTGGCGTGACGTCGACAGCGCGGTACAGGCTCGCCTCAGCGGGGCGACGACCTTTGACCAGCACCTGGAAGCGCTCGTCGTCGGCTACTTCGACGCGATCGCCGCGCAGGGCGCGCTCGTGCGGTTGATGATCGGGAACTTCTCGCACGAACGCGTTGTCGAGGCCGCCCGCCGGGCCCGCCACCGGGCCGCCGAGACGGAGTGGAGCGCGTTCTATCAGCGCCGTGGGGGGCTCACACCGGAGGTCGCCGACGCCTGCGCTGCCATCATGCGCGGTGCCTTGCAGGGTGCCGCGGAGTACTGGATCGATCGGCCTGGGACGCCGCCGGACGAGGCCATCGACATCTGCCTCGAGATCATGCGGGCCGGTCTGGTTCGCCTTCGCCGGCAGCGAAACCGAGCCGTCGTCTAGCTCGCTTTCGGCGGCAGCGAAACCGAACCGTCGTCCAGCTCGGCCCGCCTACTGACTCGCCCATCAAGTAGTGGACTCGTCCAGCCTCGCGACCGGCAGCGTCAGCCCGCCCGCAGCCGGGCCGGCCGACAGAGTGACCGGGAGATCCGCGCTCAGATCCGAAGGATCAGCCGAGACCAGGTTGCAGATCAGCCGCGGTCCCTCGTCGAGGGCGACCAGCGCGAGCAGATAAGGAAGCGCGCCGATCACCGCGGGATGAACGGCGTGCTCGACCACTGTGTAGCTGTACAGGCGACCCCGTCCGCTCGACTCGAACCACTCGATCCGGTGGGCTGCGCCGGCCGGGCAGGACGGTGCCGGCGGATGCCAGACGAGGCCGCAGTCCAGGCAGCGTTGCAGCGCAACCCGTCCCAGTTGGGCGCTTGCCCAGTAAGGAGCGGTCAGTTCGGATTCCTCGGGCACCACCCGTGGCGAGATTGGCGATGTCATGGCGTCAACACCAGCCCGCTCGGCCCGGACGCGACCAGGACCGGTCCGCTCCTCGGGATCTGGTTCTTCGACTCGCCACGCACCTGCCGGACGGCCTCGATAACCAGGTTCATGCCATGGACATAGGCCTCGGACAGATGCCCACCGCTGGTGTTGACCGGCAGCGGGCTCTCCGGTCCGATCCCGTGCTCGATCACCGCGCGCGCCGCCC
>JAVEES010000017.1 GCA_030840285.1 Pseudonocardiales bacterium | reverse complement strand
ACCACAACAACCTCGACCCGCTCAGATCCGAGCTGTCCACCGGAAACGTCGACGATCCCGCGCAGATCGCCGGCCTCACCGCTGGCCTGCAGCAGGCGGCTCAGTCCGACTCGGGCCTGCGGCTGCTCATCGGCACCGATCAAGAAGGCGGCTCGGTCCAGCGGATCACCAACGGTGTGTCCTGGCGGCCTTCGCAATTGCAGCTCGCGCAGCAGGATCTCGCGACGCTTCGCTGTGGTTACCAGTCGCTCGGCCAGCAGTTGCGCGCGCTCGGCGTCAACCAGGACTACGCGCCGGTCGCGGACGTAGTGCGAGCCGACGGTGGCGTCATCGGTGACCGCAGCTTCGGACCGGACCCCGTGCTGGATTCTCGCGATGTGGCCGCCGCGGCGAGCGGTCTGCAGGCCGCGGGCGTGCTTGCCACGCTGAAGCACTGGCCTGGTCACGGCAGCACGCCGGTCGACAGCCATGCCGCGTTGCCGGTACTGACCGAGAGCGCGACGCAGTGGCGGGCGGTGGATCGGCCCCCGTTCCAGGCCGCGGCCAAGGTTGCCGGAAGCGTCATGGTGGGCCATCTTGCGTTGCCTGCCCTCGATCCCTCGGGGCAGCCGGCGACCCTGTCGGGCATCCTCGTCGCCCAACAACTTCGGCAAGTCCTTGGCTACCAAGGGGTCATCATCACCGATTCGTTGTGGATGGCGCCGATGCAGCGGGCGGGCACTGCTGCCCAGGTAGCACTGCGGGCGATCCAAGCCGGTGACGACATGCTGCTCGAGAGCCCGGGACTACCGTCGGCGTTCAACGCGGTCCTGTCCCGAGTCCGCGGTGACAAGAGCTTCAGACTGACGGTGCAGGCTGCCGTCCGGCACATCGTGGCGGCGAAGGCCACTGTGGCCGCCGCCCGCCCAGCCTCTTGCTGAGCCGCCCGACAGCCGGCCGACAGCCGCCCGACAGCCGCCCGACAGTCGCGAGGACAGCCACCCGACAGCCGCCCAATGCTCGGCGCGCCCGCGACCGGTGAACTGATCGGAGGCGGGTATCCCTCTGCTGTCGCTGGGAAATCGTTGACTTCTCCGCGTTACACAGAATGCCCTTGTGCGCAACAAATGCTCTGTTAGTTGGCACAGCGGGCGATGACCCGCTAACTACCGTCAACAAGAGGAGCTTGCATGTCCGTGGATCCATCCACGCTGACCCCTGATGAACTGGACACGTTCATCAAGACCAGGTTGGTGCTGTCCGGAATCGATCTGAACCTGTTGCCGACGACTCCGGATGCCGTCACCGGCGCCCCGACCCAGAGCCAGGTGCTGGCGTCCCTTCGATCCTTCGTCACCAGCTCGCCCGTCCAGATCAATGCTTGGCGCCCCGCGGCGGCCTCCCCCGCGCTGAGCCAAGAGCTCTCGCCGCCACTGGAGTACCCGTCTATCACCGAGGCTTGGACCGGACGGGCGGCCCAGAAATGAGCCGAGAGATCAACCGGCGGGTCTTTCTCGCCCGCTCAGCAGCGGTGACGGCCGGCGCTGCCGCCCTGGCCGCCGCGCCCGGAGGCTTGACGGCACCCGCGGCATCCGCTGCAACCACCGCGAGTTCGGACCCGCGCAAGGTAGTGATCCCCGAGGTCGACGTCCGGCCGGCCGCCCTGAAGGATCCCACCGAGGCGACGCTCGCCGAGGCCGCGAACCTGCTGCGCAGCGGCAAGCTGCGTGCCACCACCTTGGTGCAGGCGCACCTGGACCGGATCGAGCGTTTCGACTCGGTCTATCAGGCGTTCAACACGGTGACCGCAGCTCAGGCGATGGGCGAAGCGCAGGCGGCGGACCGCCACCGCAGCGGCGCGCTCACCGGAATCCCGTTGTGTATCAAGGACAACTACTACACGGCCGGCATCAAGACCACCGCGAACTCCTTCATATTCCAGGACTTCGTCCCGCCCTATGACGCCACCTCGGTAGCCAGGCTCAAGAGCCAGGGCGCGATCGTGATCGGCAAGGGCCAGATGGGGCCGTTGGCCACCACCCGCGCAACGACGCCGAACGGCACCATCACCACCGTGAACGCCTGGACGCCGGGCGACGTCAAGATCGATCCGGGTGGCTCGTCCACCGGCCCCGCCTGCTCAGTCGCCGGACGAATGGCGTGCTCCTCGATCGGCACCCAGACCGGCGGCAGCATCGTCAATCCGTCGAATCAGCAGAATCTGACCGGCCTCAAGCCGACGATGGGACGTACCTCTATCTACGGCGTGATTCCGCTGTCCTACACGCGCGATCACTCCGGTCCACTGGCCCGCGATGCCCTCGACGCGGCGATAATGATGACGATCATGGCGGGGGCGGACCCGAACGATGTGCGGACCCAGGGCTTGCCGGCGCTGCCGGATCTGATCACCTCCGCACTGCCTGTGATCAGCCGTGGCCAGGTGCGCCTGCGGCGTGCGACGACGATCGGCGTTCCGCCGGACTTCCTGACCACCAAGGACCCCTCGGTGCTGGCCTTGCGCAAGGCATTTCTGCAGACGCTGGACGGAATTCCCGGCGCGAAGCTCGTCGATGTCAGCTATCCCGACGACTGGTCGTTGATGACAGGGCGGTTCAACGACATCCGTCTCAGTGAGCGAGCTGAGCCTTTTCTGCCGTATCTGAAGCAGGATCCGACGCTGTTCGGTGTCTCGTTGCTCAGCTGGTTGCAGGGCGTATTCCTGTCCGGCGACGAATGGATCACAGGACAGCGGGCCAAGAATCAGCTGCTTCGCGAGGTGCTCGACAACGTGATGGATGCCTGCGACGTGCTGCTGCAGACCGGGCCGGTTCCCTTCGACATCCTGGGCCTGCCGGAACTGGCCTTTCCGATCGGTTTCGAGGCCATCGGTGCCGATCCAAAGGTGCCGGTCGGGACGATCCTGGGTGGCCGGCCCTATGAGGAGGACCGGCTGCTCGAGGTCGCCGCGGCCTACCAGGCGGTGACCGATTGGCACACCCAGCGGCCGGCCGATCCGGTGCTGCCTGGGACAAAACAGGCCGCAGGCCGCAGCATGTCCGCCGCGGCCCGCGCGGTCCCGGCGGCGCGTCTCAGCCCGGAGGAGGCACTGGCGGCGAGCGCCTGATCGAGTGCTGATGGCTGCCCTGCCGGGTGCTCTTGTAGTGCGTGGCGTGCGGGTCTAACGTGCGAGCCGCGAGACAAATGCCTGCGCGTACAAGTCCACACGGGAGGCGTCATGCTCAACAGCGCGACAGTCACGGCCAACATCCCAGCCGGCGATCTAGGCAGGGCACGCGAGTTCTACGCCGGCAAGTTGGGGCTCACTCCGGCCTATGAGATCCAGGGCGTCATGCTCGTCTACCGGACGGAGGGCGGGACACCGTTCAGCATCTATGAGACCGAATACGCAGGTCAGGCAGGCCACACGATCGCGCAATGGCATGTCGATGACGTCGAGAGCGAGGTGCACGACCTCAAGGCCAAAGGCGTCACCTTCGAGCAGTACGAGATGCCCGGAGTCGAGTGGAATGACGGTGTTGCCTCGATGCAGGGTATGGGCAAGGCCGCCTGGTTCAAGGACAGCGAAGGAAACATCCTCTGCCTCGACGACGGCCTTCCGGGCCTCTGACCCGCTAGGGGCGGTCGGCGCTAATCGTGATAGCGGTTTGCCGGACGAGGGTGTCGAGCACGGCACGCTGGTCGGGGGTGAGGTTGAGCAATGCGGTGAACTCTTTACTGGACATCGACAGCTCAGCCCCATCCCCGGCCGCGACCGGCGGCGCCAGCTGAGCGGGCGCGGTTGATGCCGGCCGCGCATTGGTGGCCGCCGAGCCGGATCGCTGCTCGATAAGGGTCTCGACCTCGGCCACCGTGCGGGGATCGTCCTCACCCCAGCTCGCGACCATCGCCACCACATCACCGGGGATCTGCAGGAAGTTGGCGACCTGGGCCTGCAGCGGGTCGACGTCGGGCAGCGTCCGGCGCTCCTCCACGGTGGTGAGCCGGTAGCTCGCATCGACCTGTTCGTGCGCCGCGAGAACGATCTCGTTCTTCGACGCGCGTAACAGCGCTTCTATCGTTGCGTCGATATCGCCCTGTCGCAGTGCAACCCACACCCCGGCCGGGAGCAGGTCGACGTCATCCACACCGTCCACCGAGGTCGCCGCGAAGGCCTCTTCCAGCCGCTCACCGCGGGCCCGGAGTTCCCGCGCCCTGGCGAACAGCACCAGGACAGCGACCGGCGTCCGGGCCGCCAGCAGTGCCGCGTCGTACTCACGAAGCCGCTCGCGCCGCAACTCCTCTTTCATCCCTTGAGCCATGCCGACCAGTTTGCCCCCATCGGCGGGCGAACCCGCGCATTTGCGGGTTTGGGCGGCACGCGCCAGCCTGGACTAGTTTTCGCCGAGCCGGTACCAGGACCGCGCGGTCGCGCCGAAGACCGCCCCGCGTTCGGCCGGTGTGCAGCCGGCTAGCAGGTCGTCGGTCACCGCCACGACGTCTGAATACTCGGCTCGCAGTGTGCAGACCGGCCAATCAGAGCCGAACATGGTGCGCGATGCACCGAATTCGGAGATCAGATGATCCGCGTAGGGCTGGATCGTGGCGGGTGTCCAGTCCGGCTGTGCCTCGGTCAGCAGGCCAGACAGCTTGACCGCGACGTTCGGCAACTGCGCGAGTCCGGTGATCCTGGAGCGCCACGGCTCGATCGCGCCCTCGGCGATAGGTGGTTTGCCGCCGTGATCGAGGACGAAGCGCAGCTCGGGAACCAGGCGTACCGCCCCGATGGCAGCGGGGAGCTGCGCGGGGGTGACGAGCAGGTCATAGACCAGGCCTGCCCGCGCGACGGCACGCAGTCCTTGCAGAACGTCGGATCGCAGCAGCCATTCCGGGTCGGATTCACCCTGCACCTGATGCCTGATGCCCGCCAACCACCGGCCACCGCGACCGGCTCGCAATGTGTCGAGGCGGTCCGCTACGTCAGCGCTGGTGAGATCGACCCAGCCGACGACGCCGAGGATCTCGGGTGCCGACTCCGCCAGTTCGAGGAACTCGGGCGTCTCCTCAGCGACTGTGATCGTCTGGACCAGAACCGTTGCACCGATGCCGGCTTGGGCGAGTTGCGGGCGAAGGTCCGCGAAGCTGAAGCTGCGACGCAGCGCCGGGATAGCTGCCGTCCAGGGTTGATCGCGTACCCCCAGATCCCACACGTGGTGGTGGGCATCGATGCGTGAATGCTCAGTCAAGGTGGAAGACTTCCTCCATCGGCGCCCACCACTGCCCCTCCGCGGCAGTGTCGACGGGCTGTTGGCACGGGTCGGTGAGCTTCCACCACCGCTGGGTCTCGGGATCGGCAGCCATTGCGGCCATGTCGGCATCGAAGTCGTCGCCGCGATATTCCAGGTAGGAGAACAGCAGACCGTCACGCAGGAAGATCGAGTAGTTGCTCACGTGGACCTCGCGAAGCTTGGCCAGCACGCTGGGCCAGGCGTCGGCATGCAGTGCGCGATACTCCGCCTCC
>JAVEES010000432.1 GCA_030840285.1 Pseudonocardiales bacterium | reverse complement strand
GTCGATCTTCGCGTCGCGGATGTACTGCTCGATCGGGTAGTCCTGCAGGAAGCCGGAACCACCGAGAGTCTGCAGCGATTCCGTCAGGCATTGATAGGCCCGTTCGGAACCAACGCCCTTGACAATGGGCAGCAGTAGATCATTGACCCGATCGGCCATTTCGGCGTCGGCACCGGACGCGATGCCTGCCACGACGACGTCCTGATGGGCGGCCGTGTACAGGTAGAGCGCCCGCAGTCCCTCGGCGTACGCCTTCTGCGTAAGCAGGGCGCGGCGCACGTCGGGATGATGGACGATGGTGACGCGCGGCGCCGCCTTATCGGTCATCCGCGTCATATCGGCGCCCTGCACGCGCGTCTTTGCGTAGTCCAGCGCATTCAGATAGCCGGTCGACAGCGTCGCAATTGCTTTGGTACCGACCATCATTCGCGCATACTCGATGACCT
Organism: Pseudonocardiales bacterium; assembly: GCA_030840285.1. GTDB lineage: Bacteria > Actinomycetota > Actinomycetes > Mycobacteriales > Jatrophihabitantaceae > Jatrophihabitans_A. The sequence goes on along the minus strand of JAVEES010000432.1, from coordinate 2,614 downwards.
TGAACATCTGGGCGATGCCGTTGTGGGCGTCTCCGACCAGCCAACCGACAGCGGGCCGGTCGTGCTGTCCGAACGTGAGTTCGCAAGTGGGAGAAGTCTTCAGGCCCATCTTGTGCTCGAGACCGGTGACGTAGACGCCGTTGCGTTCGCCAGGTTCGCCGGTCTCGGGATCGAAGTGGAACTTCGGAACCAGAAACAGGCTAAGCCCTTTGGTGCCGGGTCCGGCGCCCTCCGGGCGGGCCAGGACCACATGCATGAGGTTCTCGTAGAGATCGTCGGTGTCGCCGTTGGTGATGAACCGCTTGACTCCGTCGAGATGCCATGTGCCGTCGGGCTGCTGGATCGCTTTGGTGCGGCCTGCGCCGACATCCGACCCCGCATCGGGTTCGGTCAGCACCATGGTGGCGCCCCAGTCCCGCTCGGCCATCAGCGACGCCCAGTGCTGTTGTTGCTTGTTACCGATGCTGTACAGGATGTCGGCCATGACCGGCCCGGCCAGAGACATGAACGCGGCGGGCTGGGCGCCAAGCGCGAACTCGTTGATCGACCAAGCCACCATTGAGGGTGCGGGCACACCTCCGACGGCCTCGGCAAGACCGATGCGCAACCACTCACCTTGCTGCCATGCCCGCACAGACGCCTTGAAAGACTCGGGCAGCGTCACCGTGTGCGTGTTGGGGTCGAATGTCGGAGGGTTGCGGTCGGCATCGGCGAACGACTCCGCCAACGACCCCTCGGCCTGGCGCGCAGCCTCGTCGAGCATTTGCCTTACCGACTCGCCGTCAAGATCACCGAACTCTCCGGTGGCCAGCGCCTTCTCCAGGTCCAACACTTCGAACAGATTGAACTCAAGATCGCGCACGTTGCTCTTGTAGTGACCCATCGATGGCGCCCTTCGCTACCCACGCACCGTTGGACTGTGGCCGACCGACGCACGGGGCTGGGTGGGCCTCGGTTGGTTCTGCGCGAAGCCGGTGCAGGTGCCGAGGTGTCCAGCGACGCACGGAACACCGTTCATCGTCGGTACCGGACCACCGGAGACCACTATCGGCGCTCCGTTGTAACCGTTCTGCTCCAGCGGTTCGGCGCCTGCTCCCGGGGCCGCGATCAGCGCCGCGCTGGACAAACCGACCAACGCTGACCTGCACAGATGCGAGCGCTCGGCCATCACGGACCCGCTTTCCTCGGCGTTGCGGTCAGCCTACGGGTCCAAAGTGCCGCTGAGCTGGGATCTCACAATTATGGTGTAGACCATAATCGCCTGTTTCACATCGAATCGTCGATATCGGCTAAGCACGCACGTTCACCAGCTGTTTACCGGCGCTCACATGTGATGCGGAATACATTTATTGCGCGTGTGTGTTATCCGTTTTATGGTGTTTGTCATAGACAGGGAGGCACACGATGTGGATCGTTGAGATCAACTTCGCCGGCCGCCAGTTCACGCACTACGTGCATGCTCGCCGCCGACCGAACTTCCTCTTCAGCCCGCGAGTGTTGAGCTGGCGCCCTTCGCAGTTGCGCGATTCGCGCGCGGCCTGATCGCCCCCGGAGGTTTGTTCTGTCCACCGCGACCAAGACGCCGACCAAGCGCGGCTCGACGCGCACCAAGATGTTGATCAGCGCCGCCGAGGTGATGCGTGAGCGCGGCGCTGCAGGCGTCACGATCGACGAGGTGCTGGCGCGCAGCGGCGCACCGCGCGGTTCGGTGTACTACCACTTCCCCGAGGGCCGCAACCAGATCCTGACCGAGGCGCTGCAGTACGCGGGCGAAACCCTTACCGAAGTCATCGACGAAGCCGCGTCAAGGGGCGGGTTGTATCTCGTCAGACAGTTCGTCGAGTTCTGGGAGGACCTGCTTGTCGAGAGCGACTTCACCGCTGGCTGCCCTGTGGCCGCAGCGGCGATCGGCTCAGCCGACGATGAACCTCAGCTGACCACAGTCGCAGGCAGCATCTTCCGCCGGTGGCGCGACGCACTCACGGGTGCGTTCGTCAGCGACGGCTTCGACGAACCCTGCGGTGCGTCGCTGGCCATCATGTGCATCGCCTCCCTCGAGGGTGCGGTGGTGCTGTGCCGGTCCACCCGCAGCGTCGACCCATTGCGCGCTGTCACCGATGAGATCGAATTCCTGATCAAGTCAAGGGAATTCGTCCGCCGCTACGGTCTGCCCAGCGCCGGCTAGGCCTTGCGCCAACGACGCCGAGCTGGCCCAGCTCGCTCGGACGTCGTGGTCAGCTATCCAGCACCTCGCTGACACGCGCCTCGACATCGGCACGGTCACCGAGGTCGGCCAGGTCAATGCCAAAGCGGTCGGTCAACGCGTCGAGCACGTCTGCGGCGGTGTCGAACCGAATCTTTTCGGTGTTCCCGGAGCGGTGGATGGCGAGATTCCGGCCACGCAGGTTCCAGCGGGCGTCGTCCGTCACCACTGCGGCAGTCAGGCCCGTGACGAAGTGCGAGTGTGGATTCGTTGACACATACCAACTTCCGACTTCGAGGTCGATTCGCGGCTGCGGGCGAGTGGTGAACATATACAGCGGCTGCCACGCATCGCCGATCTGGACCTCCAACTGGTAGCCGTCACCGCGCTCGCTGATGCGGTACGGCTCGT
>JAVEES010000369.1 GCA_030840285.1 Pseudonocardiales bacterium | reverse complement strand
TCGCTGGTGAGCATGGTCGCCCCGGCACCGGATGCCGCGTGCACCTCCAGCAGCCGGGTCAGCGTCTGGCTGGTCAGCAGCGGCGCGTCACCCGGCAACACCAGGACGGTGCCGGCTTCGTCGCTGGGATCGGGCCTCAACTGCTGTAGCGCCACCCGTACCGCGTGGCCGGTTCCGTTCTGCTGGTCCTGCACGACGGCCGTCGCCCGGGGGCAGATCCCGGCGAGGTGGGCGGCGACCTCGTCGCGCCGATGCCCGATCACGACCGCGGTCGCGGTGGCCCTCAGCGGCTCGCTCGCCGCCAGCACATGACCGAGCAGGGAACGCCCGGCGAAGGAATGCAGAACTTTGGGAAGTGCCCGCGATCGCATTCGGGTGCCCTCACCGGCCGCGAGGATGATGACGGTCAGCGGCTGCCGGTGTCCCTCGGTCACGTAACAGAGGGTATCTCCCGGCCACCGGTCCGATTGCCGCCGGTCGGTGCCGCCGAGGCTGGTATCGCGCGAGCGTGCTGCGGGAGGGCAACCTGCGGCAGGATCATGGAAGTATCTCGGCTCGCCGAGCTGCGCTGGGGGACTCGGACTCGAACCGAGACTGCAAGGCACCAAAGGCCTGCGGGCTGCCGATTACCCCATCCCCCATCGGATGGATCGTTGATTGCGGCTTCAGACCGAGACAGCTTACTCATTGCCAATTCTTGTGAGAGACTGGGCGAAGTTACGGTCGCGTAGGTTACGCTTGCGTAGGTAAGTCGATATTTCACGCGATGCACCGCGATTCCGCCCGGTGGGCGAGAACCCAGGAGGCGAAGAGCCCATGACGCTACTCGATCCGGCACGGAGCACCGGGGCGGACGCTGACGTCACCCGGTCGTTGCAGGAAGGTGAGCCCAACGGCAAGCCGATGATCTCGGGCCACAAGCGCCGCGGCGAGCAGGCGGCCCTGTACCTGTTCGTCGTCCTGCCCTTCATCGCATTGATCGCGGCTGTTCCGCTGATGTGGGGCTGGGGGATCAGCTGGCTCGATATCGCACTGGCCACGATCTTCTACGTCATCTCCTGCACCGGCGTGACCGTCGGATTCCACCGCTATTTCACGCATGGCTCGTTCAAGGCGACCCGAGCTCTCAAGATCTACCTGGCTACGGCGGGCTCGCTCGCCGTCGAGGGCCCGGTCATCCGCTGGGTTGCCGACCACCGGCGTCACCACGCGTTCTCCGATCGAGAGGGCGACCCGCACTCACCGTGGCGCTACGGAGAGAGCATGGGCGGCCTGACGAAGGGCTTCTGGTTCGCGCACATCGGGTGGCTCTTCGACGTCGAGCACACCAACCAGGACAAGTACGCACCGGACCTGCTGGCCGACCGCGACCTCGTCCGGATCGATCGCCAGTTCCCGTTCTGGGTCGCGTTCACGATGCTCGCACCGCCGCTGCTGGGTGGCCTGATCACCTGGTCGTGGGCCGGTGCCGTCAGCGCGTTCTTCTGGGCATCACTCGTCCGGCTCGCGCTGCTGCATCACGTGACCTGGTCGATCAACTCGGTCTGTCACATCGTCGGCGAGCGGCCCTATTCCTCGCGCGACAGGTCGGCCAACTTCTGGCCGCTAGCGATTCTGAGCTTCGGCGAATCGTGGCACAACAGCCACCACGCCGACCCGACCTGTGCCCGGCACGGCGTCGATCGCGGCCAGATCGACATCTCGGCCCGGATGATCTGGTTGTTCGAGCGGTTCGGCTGGGCGAGCGACGTGCGCTGGCCCAAGCGTGAGCGGTTCGAGAAGCTGGCCGCCCGCCGCGCCACCGAAGTAGCTGCCGGAAAGCGCTGAACAACCCGCCGCCGATTTTCCGGATCCGCGCGGCCCCCGCGACCCGCAGCACCGAATTTCCCTTGATCAACTCGCGTTTCGCGTCGCTATAACAGCCTCAAACGCGAGATGATCATGGAAAATTTCGGGACGACCACCAAGGTGTGGTGGGGCTAGGTGACGGGATTGCGGTGTGCGTAGGCCGGATCCTGGTAGGCCCCGGTGGCGAGCACGTCGTAGAGGATCTGCATCGAATTCTGCACGTCGATGTGCCGTAGGTAGAGCGGCGCATAGCCCAGCCGCAGCAGATCCGGAGCACGGAAGTCGCCGATCACGCCGCGCGCTATCAGGGCCTGGCACACCTCGTAGGCCTGTGGCATCCGCAGCGATACCTGCGATCCACGCCTGCGGTGTTCGCGTGGCGTCACGACCTCGACACCGAACTCGGCCAGCCGCGCGTCGGCGTAGTGGATCGCGCGATCGGTGAGGCCGAGCGACTTGGCGCGCAGCTCGTCCATCGAGGTCCCGGTGAAGGCATCCAGCGCCGCGTCCAGCGCGAGCATCGAGAGCAGCGGCGGCGTGCCGATGCGGGCCTGCTCCACCGACAGCGATGGCGTGTAGTGCTGATCGAGCCCGAACGGCGTGCGGTGTCCGTGCCAGCCGGTCAGGGGTAGTTCCAGCTCAGCCAGGAGCCGCTCGGCGATATAGATGAAGGCCGGTGCGCCCGGTCCGCCATTGAGGTACTTGTAACCGCAGCCGACCGCGAACTCGGCACCGATACTGTCCAGCTCGACGAGCAGCGCCCCCGCCGCATGGCACAGGTCCCAGACCATGACGGCCCCCGCACGTTGCACCGCCCCGGTGATGCCGGCCGCATCGAACAGCTCGCCGGTCCGGTAGTCGACGAGGCTGAACAGGACTGCCGCCGTCCGGGCGTCCAGGTGCTCGCCGACGTCGTTTGGATGGACCCGGACGACTTCGAGATCGAGCAACCGCCCGACCGCGTCAGCGATGTACTGATCGGTGGGGAAGCTGTCGCCGTCGGTGAGGAGGACGGTGCGGCCAGGGCGCATCCGGCAGGCGGCGACGAGCGCCTGAAAGAGCTGAACGGACGTGGAATCGCCACACATCACCTGGCCGGGAGCCGCGCCGATGAGGCTGCCGATGCGGTCCCCGACCCGGCCCGGCAAGCTCCACCAGTCGTTGTCGTTCCAGGACCGGATGAGGTCGCCGGCCCATTGCCGCGACAGCGCGTCGTTCATCGCTGGCAACACGGCGGCGGGCATCGCACCGAGTGAGTTGCCATCGAGATAGATCAGGCCCTCGGGCAGGACGAAGCGGTCCCGGGCCGCTCCGAGCGGATCGACGAGGTCGGCGGCCTCGGCCGCCTCCGCCGCCGATCTGTCGTACTCGTCAGCACCGGCAGAGTCAGCAGCGGTGTCGGCGGTGTCAGAGGACACTGCGTACCTCCCAGAGGTCGACGAACACAGGTGCGTCGACGGTCCGCTTCAGCCACGCCAAGCCGGCCGAGCCCCCGGTGCCGGGCTTGGCACCGAGAATCCGCCGGACCGCCGTGTAGTGCACGAAACGCCACGTCGAGTGCCGCTCGGCCACCGCGGTGAGAGTATCGGCCAGCCTGGTGAGCTCGTCCCCGCGCCCGTACACCTCGCGCCACGCCTCAACGAGGGCAGGATCGGCCTCGATCCACGGTTCGCGCAGGTCCCGGTTGAGCACGCCGCGCGGTATCGCGAGACCACGTCGATGCAGCAGTGCCACGGCCGCGTCATAGACGGACGGGCCGTCGTAGGAACGCTGCAGTCGCTCGTGCACCTCGGGCATGCCGACGTGCGGATGCAGCATGTGCTCGTTCTTCGCACCGAGCACGAACTCCAGTTCGCGATAGCTGAAGGACTGGAATCCCGAGGCCTTACCGAGGGATTCCCGGAACCGGTTGTACTGCACGGGCGACATCACCGACAGCAGCTCCCATGAGGAGATCAGCGAATTCTGGGTGACCACGCAGCGATCCAGCGCTGCCTGAGCCTCCGCAAGATCGTCGGCCGCCAGCCGGTCGATCGCCCGGTGCAGCTCGTGCAGCAGCAGGGTGAAATGCAACTCCATGATCTGGGTGGCGATCACGAAGGTGACTTCGAGCGGCTCCTCGGTCTGGGGCCGGACGAGGTCACGAAGGACGTCGGAATTGGTGTATCGCACGTAGGGCGTGCGTCCGGCGTACTGCAGGTCCGGGGCGTCGGCGTCGAGAGCTGTCATGCAAGGATGATCTCAATGCGCACAGCCACTTCGGAAGCATGTTCATGTTGTGATCTGGCGATCCGATTTACGATTGTGCGCAGCACCCCGGAATGAAGCTCCCGAACATGAGGTGGACGCCGTGGACGCGGTCGATTGGCGGATCCTGGCCGAGCTGCAGGCCGATGCGCGGCTGTCGCAGAACGAGCTCTCTCGTCGCGTCAACCTCTCGGCACCCTCGGTGGCCGAGCGCGTCCGGCGGCTGAGCGATGCGGGCATCATCCAGGGTTACAGCGCCCGGATCGAGGCGAGCGCGCTGGGGCGTCCGGTGCAGGCCTACGTCGAACTCGACTGCTACGGACCGCGCTGCATTCTCAAGGATCCGGACGTCCTGAGCTGGCCCGAGGTGCTCGAACTGCACCGGGTTACCGGCACCGGCTGTTCGCTGCTGAAGGTTGCGGTCGCCGACATGGCGCAGTTTCAGGAACTGATCGACCGGCTGGCCGGCTACGGCAAGCCCACCTCGTCCTTGTTGCTGGCAAGCCCCCTGTCCTGGAAGCCGGTGGAGCAACTACCGAATCGAGTCGCCGGCGGGTGATGCCGTCGCTACTGCGGCGGCGAACCGGGCCAGCCGCTGACCTTGCTTGCGCGCCGCGAGCAGTTCCACCTCGGTGGGAAGATCCTTGCTGCCACCGGTGAAGCTCGCGCCGTAGGGGTTGCCCGACTCCTTCATCAGGTGCGCATCCATCAGGTGGGCGCCGCCGTAACCGAGCGGCATCACCAGCGAACCCCAGTGATAGAAGGTGTTGTTCAACGCCAGCACGGTCGCCTCCAGCCCGCCGTGCGGGGTAGAGGCCGCGGTGAACGAGGTGCCGACCTTGTCGGCCAGCCTGCCCTGGGCCCAGAGCCCGCCGCTGGTATCGAGAAATGCCTTTAGTTGCGCGCTGGGCAGTCCGAAGCGGGTCGGCGTGCCGAATGCGTAGCCGTTAGCCCACTCGAGGTCCGCCAACTGCGCCACCTCGACGTCCGGCATCACGGTGTCGGCATGCTCGCGCCATCGCCGGTTGGCCTCCACCGCGGGGCGCGGGGCCGTCTCGGCCACCCGGCGCAGCCGGACCTCGGCACCGGCGGTGGCTGCTCCGTCGGCGAGCGCGCTGGCCAGTGCATGCACGTTGCCGGTGGCGGAGTAATAGATGACGGCGATCTTGGCGGTGATGGCTGGCTCCCGGCTGGTTCATGGCGTCTCAGCTTCTCCATCGAAATACTAGAGAAGTCGGTCAACCATAGAAGACCGTCGTCGCCGATCGGCCATCGGTTCCCGGTGGTGGCCAAACTGGGTGCGAACACACCGTGGCCACCGGCGCCGCACGGAGCGGCTGCGACGGTTCGTAGCATCAGAGGCGGGGACGGGAG
>JAVEES010000367.1 GCA_030840285.1 Pseudonocardiales bacterium | reverse complement strand
TTTGTAGCGGGGACAGGATTTGAACCTGCGACCTCTGGGTTATGAGCCCAGCGAGCTACCGAGCTGCTCCACCCCGCGTCGGTAAACACCACATTACAGGCCGGTGCCCACCTCTCCAAATCGGGAGCGACCGCACTCTGGCGATCGCTCCCGAGAAGGAAGTCAGACCGGCTACGAATGCGAAGCCGAGGGCTTCGGAGTGGCCGGCGTGGTCGTCGCGGATGCCGACGACCGGGCCTTGAGATATAGCTCGGACAACCGCTGTACCTCTGCCTGGGCTGAGCCGATCTTCGCGAAGTCACCCGATTTGTAGGCGTTCTGCAGGGTGGTGAACGCCTGATCCAGCTGGCTGAGAATCGAATTGATGTCCGACGGCGAGGTGCTTGGCGACGCACCGCTGGATGGCGCCGCAGAGGGTGTGACCGGTGGTGACTGGGTCGGGTTAGGCGACGTGGTGATCCCGCCACTGCCGTTGCGCAGCGATGGCACCTGCCCTGCCGGCGACAACCGGCTCAACGCATCGCTCACGCTCGTTCCATAGCCGATCAGATCGCCGTATGAGATCAGCACCCTTTGAAGCAGCGGGAAGGAGTTCGTACCGGCACCCTGCACATACAGCGGTTCGACGTAGAGGAACGTCCCGCCGATCGGCAGCGACAGCAGGTTGCCCTCGATGATCGAGGAGCCACCGGTACGAAGTAGTGACAGATCTGAGGAGATCGCAGGTTCTGAGTTGAATCTCGAGTAGATCTGTTGGGGTCCCTGGATCGAGGTCCCAGAGGGCAACCGCAGCACGTCGAACTTGCCGTAATCCGGCCCGGCCTGTGAATTGACAGAGACGAAGGCGGCCATGTTGGGCCTGTTGTTGACCTTCATCGGCGACGTGAGCTGATACTCCGCGGACCCCGTTCCCGCACTGGCGCCGGCCAGGACGTAGTAGGGCGGCTGGTCAACAGCACTTGCGACCGTGGGGTCATCAGGCACCGTCCACTGATCGGTGCCGTTATAGAACTGCACAGGGTTGGTGACGTGATAGCGCTGCAACAGCGCGCGCTGAACCTCGAAGAGGTCCTGCGGATAACGAATGTGGTCCAGAACGCCCTGCGGTATAGCGGATTTCGGCTGTACCACTCCCGGAAATACCTTCATCCATGTCTTGAGCACCGGATCTTGCTCGTCCCAGGCATACAGCTTTACGGTGCCGTCGTAGGCGTCCACCGTGGCCTTGACCGAGTTGCGGATGTAGTTGATCTCGCTGTTCGGTTGGGATGCCGTCCGGTTGCTGTTGGACAGTGAGTCAGTGGTCAGGCTCGACAGCGATTGCCTTTCCGAATAAGGGTAATTCGCCATCGTCGTGTAGCCATCGAGCATCCAGACGATACGGCCGTCGATCACGGCTGGGTACGGATCCCCATCCACCTGCAAGAACGGTGCCACCTTCTGTACCCGCTGCCGGGGATCCCGATCGAAGATCACCTTCGCACCCTTGGCCGAAACCGCGTCATTGAGGACGAAGTTGCCCTGCCGGTACTTGATCGCGAACGCGAGCTTGTTGACAAGGCTCCCTAGCGAGACACCTCCCGTTCCCTGATACGACGAGCGCTGATCACTACCGTCGTTCTCGCGGGCGCCGGTTGCCCCAACGATCGAGTAGTCCACTCCCAGTTCGCCGTAGTAAATCTGGGGCTTGTCGACTTTGAGGAAGCCCGTTTGCGGGATGTTGCCTACCGCAAAATCAGAACGGGCGTTGACGTCCTGGTCGGCCTTACCTGCCACGAAGCCATAACCATGGGTATATACCGTGTGCTTGTTGATCCAGTTGGTCTGGCTACCCGTGAGATTCGCCGCCTTCAGCTCCCGGACACCCACGATGTAGTCAGACACGGTGCCGTCCGCGCTGTAGCGGTCGATGTCCAACTTGTCGGCGAAGCCGTAGTAGTTTCGCAGCTGCTGAGCATTGGTGAATGTCGGGCTCACCACATTGGGGTCGGTGATTCGGATATTCGGCACGGTCGCCTTGTCGCTCTCCAGCTTCGACGGACTCTGCGGCGCACCGCTGCCATAATCGGTATACGTCACGACACCGCCGTCGGTGTTCGACTTGATGTCGTAGGCGGCGCGAGTCGCTTGAATATTGCGAGAGATGTAAGGCGCTTCTTTGTCGCTGGCATTGGGCTTGACCGAGATCTGCTGGACCAGCGCGGGATAGATTCCATTGATGCCGATCGATAACACCAGCAGGATGCCGAACGAGATGGTCGCGATCTGAGCGCTCTTCAGCCACAGACTGGCCAGCACGGCGAGCGCGATCAACACCGCGGCCCAGAACAGCAGCGTTTTCGCCGGCAGGGTTGCATGCACATCGGTATAGGAAGCACCGGTCACCTTGCCGCGATCGGAGAACACCAGGCCGTAGCGATCGAGCCAGTAGGCGCAGGCCTTGAGCACGATGAAGAAGAAGACGAGCACGGTGATATGACGGCGTGCCGCGATAGTCAGCTTCGGCCCCGGTGTGGCAATCCGGAAGGCACCGAAGATGTAATGCACCGCCAGGCTCAGCAGCAGCGAGAAGATCACCGCATTGAAGCCAAACCCGAGCAGCATGCGGTAGGCCGGGTAGTCCCACGCGAAGAATGAAATGTCTCTGTTGAACTGCGGATCCTTCACCCCGAAGGACTGCCCGTGCAGGAACAACTGCCAGATCTTCCAGTCCTGCTGGGCCGCGATGCCGGCGCCGATGAACAGCAGCACGAGCAGCACAGCGAAGATCAGGCGCCGACGCGGCTCCAGAGCGACCCGGTACCGCTCGAGATTTTCCTGCTCCGGCGACATCGGGCGAAATGGCGGACGCGCGCGGAACGCGAGATAGACGTTGGCACCCACGATCACAGCTAGCGCTGTGCCGAATACCAGGAACAGCACAACCCGCGTCCACAGAATGGAGGAGAAGACACCGCGATAGTGCAATTCCCCGAACCACAGCCAGTTCGTGTACACCCGGGCTGCCGATCCCAGCAGCGACAGCAGAATGATGAAGGAGACCAGCACGCCAATAAGGATCTTGCCCCGTCGCGAGACCTTGATGCTGGGCATTTCGGGCCGCATGGCCACTCGGTACTCCTCTTCTGGCATCCGAGCTGTGCACGGATGGCAAGTATGGTCAGGCACTCTGGAACCGCGCCCTGTACTCGGCAACGTACCGACCCGGGTGGAAGTTCCTGCAGGTGGCACGATTCAGACATGACCGAGAACCTTCCCCAGCCCCCAGCCGGCCCCATTCTGCTCGATGCCGTGGCCGCTGAGATCGAAGCCTTCGCCGCCGGCGCGGGCTGGGGCGGATCACCTACCCTCTTTGCCCTCGTGCCCACCCGGACGCTCGCTACCGATCCGGCGGCATCATCCGTACTGTCGCCGGACGGCTCGCCGCTGGATCCGGACGCAATCTCGGAATCCGCACTGACACCGATCGCTCAGGAGGAGTTGCCTGACGGCGCACTGGACGAGATTCTGTCCCAGATCGGTTGGCCCAGTGAGGTCGTCGGATGCGCTCTCAGCCAGGAGATCGTCATGCTGCCGCCCTCAGCAGAAACCGCCCTCGACGATCTCGACCTCGACGCGGCGCTCGACGCGGCCACCACCCATCCCGAACGGCGAGAGGCACGACTCGTCGTCGCGGTGCTGCGCGATGGGCGAAGTGCCGGCGTGTTGCGCCTGCGGGCGACCGACGGCGCCGCGGACGACCTGCTCACCGGAGCAGAACTGGCGCCCAACCTCGTGGCGGCGCTTTCGGCGACCCTGTCGGACTGACAAACGGGGCTGCGGCAGCCGAAGGGCCGCCTCAGCAGTGCGGCAGATCGGTCTGACCGGCCTTGACGGCTTCCAAGCTGGTGATCGCCTCATGCAGTGTGCCGACCTTGATGACGGTCAAGCCGGCCGGGATGTTGCCCCTGACGTCGTTGCAGTTGCTTTCCGGCGCCAGGAAGACGGTAGCTCCTTCACGTCTGGCACCAAGCATCTTCAACTGGATGCCACCGATCGGTCCTACCGCGCCGTCCGGATCGATGGTGCCCGTGCCCGCGATGAACTTGCCGCCCGTGAGGTCGTTGTCCGCGCCGGATTTGTCGATGATGCCCAGCGCGAACATCAGCCCGGCCGACGGGCCACCGATGCCACTCAACCCCAGGGTGACCTCGAAGGGAAGCAGGCATCCGGTGGTGACCGTGACGCCGAGCATCGGCGTCGTGCTGCCTTTGGCCGGCGGTCCCATCCGCACGGTTACCGTGATCTGCAGATTGCTACGGATGAGCACGGCGGGGACCGTCTGGCCGGCCTTCAAGCTGCTGAGTATCGAGCGAAGAGAACCGTCGTCGGTAACCTTCACGCCGTTGAGCGACACGAAGATGTCGCCTGGCTTCAGGACGCCGGCATTGGGCGAGTCAGCCGGCACCGACGCGACACCGAAGCCTCGGCGGTACTTCAGCTCGCAGGCCGCCGCGGCGGTCGCCGAGTCCTGAGACTGGATGAAGTCCTGCTTGTCCTGGGCGTTCGTCTGCTGCTCGGACTGACCCGGCGGGTAGACACTGTCATGCGGAACAACGACTTCGTCGGAGGCCAGCCAGCCTCTGATCGCACCGGCGACAGTTGTCCGATCCGTCTGAACCGACACCGTGGTCAAGTTGAGATTGCCCGTGGTCTTAGCGGGCGCGCGGCCCTTGAAGGCGATGATGTCCGTGCCGTTGTCCTGGCCGAGGGTGTTCACTGTGGGACCCGGGCTGAGCACCACGTAAGGCACCTTCAACGCGAAACTCCCGGCGCCGAGCAGCACGACGAGAACCGCGCCTATCAGCAGAGTTCGCAACTGTCGAGACATTGCCGTCACCCTAACGGTTGCCTGCACCGCCCTGATTGGCCGAGGTCGGCAGCAGCACCATGTTCACAGGTGGCGCCTGGGTCTCGCCTGGCCGGGCAAGGGCATCGAGCAGCGCACGGTGCTCGGCGATGGCGATGCCGGGACGCAGCATCGACCCCCCTGATTCGGATCTGCCATGCCACCACAGCGCGAGGCCGCCGGTGACAGTGGACAGCACCGGTGCCAATAACCACCACGCCCAAGCCATGGCATGAGGCTAATCGGGCGCGGACGGTTCGCAGCGGACCCGCGCCGATCGGTGGGCTGCGAGTGCCACCGTCTGTTCGCTCAGGGCTAATCCCCGCGGGCACGCCCGGCAGCCCCGAATCGTTGGGTCTAGCGTGACTGGAATGAGTAACTTCGGCTTCGGATTCGGCCCGGGCTCAGGTGGCGATCCCGATGATCTGTCCGGCAAGATCCCGTTGTTCGCCGAGCTTCAGCGCCTGCTGTCGGGCACCGGCGGCCCGGTGAACTGGGACCTGGCTCGTCAATTGGCGATATCCAATCTGGCCGGTGACCATCGCAGCACCACTGCCTCCGATGCCGCCGAGGTATCCGAGGCGATACGGCTTGCCGATCACTGGCTGGACGATGTCACCGACCTTCCGTCCGGAATCAGCACCACCCAGGCGTGGAGCCAGGTCGACTGGGTCGAGAAGACGATCGGAACCTGGGCTTCCGTCTGTGACCCGGTGGCCGGTCGGGTGGTTGCGGCCATGTCTAGCGCACTACCGCCGGAGGTCGCGGCGCAAGCGGGCCCGATGGCGCCGATGATGGCTCAACTCGGCGGCCTGATGTTCGGAGCGCAACTCGGTCAAGGTCTGGCCGCCCTTGCCGGCGAGGTGGTCTCGGCTACTGACGTCGGCTTGCCGCTGGGGCCACAAGGGACCGGTGCTCTGGTCGTGCGCAATGTCGAAGAGCTCGCCTCCGGTCTGGAACGGGGACTCGAGGAGGTGCGCCTATTCCTCGCGCTCCGAGAAGCCGCACATCATCGCCTCTACAGCCATGTTCCGTGGCTTCGTCAGCAGCTGATCGAGGCTGTCGACGCCTACGGCAGGGGCATCACGATCGACCCCAACGCGATTTCGTCAGCCATCGGTGAGATCGACCCGACCAACCCTGAGTCGCTGCAGAATGCTCTGGCGGGCGGCCTGTTCGAGCCTCAGAACACCGATGCCCAGAATGCGGCGCTGCGCAGGCTCGAAACGTTGCTAGCCCTGATCGAGGGATGGGTCGACACGGTCGTCTCGGCGTCCTCGCGGGATCGGATGCACGGATCGGCCGCGCTGTCCGAGGCGATGCGGCGCCGGCGTGCATCCGGTGGCCCAGCCGAACAGACCTTTGCGACGTTGGTCGGCCTGGAACTACGACCGCGTCGCTTGCGCGAAGCAGCCACCTTGTGGGGCGCGATGACGCAGCGGCACGGTCCCTCCGTCAGGGACACCCTGTGGAACCATCCGGATCTGCTGCCGACCCCGGACGATCTCGACGACGCGCTGGGCTTCGTCAGCAATTACGGAACGAGTCAAAACCTGGAGCTGGCGGGTCTGGAAGAATTCGCGGCCGGCGGCGAGCCTCAAGGTTCGAGCGATGCTCAAGGCTCGGGCGATGCTGAAGGCTCGGGCGAGCCTCAAGGTTCGAGCGATGCTGAAGGCTCGGGCTCGCACGATGCTCAAGGTTCGGGCGAGGGCTCGGATGGTTCAGGTAGTTCGTCACAGAATGACAAGCCCGGCAGCTGAGCTGCCATCGCCACTCCTTCGAGGTAGCCCCGGGCACGCTCAGTGCGAGGGTAACGGTCCACCCATGACCAGAACCGCGCACCGTGACCGGATTCCAAGAGATGGCTCAGCTCGTGAACGAGCACGTAGTCGACAACCCATGACGGCATGGGCTGAAGCCGGTGGGACAACCGGATCGACCCATCGACGGGTGTGCAGGAACCCCAACGGCGATCCATGTTGGTGACCCAGCGAACGCTGGCTGGGCTGGCTAGGCCGTCCAGATACAGCTCAGACAGCTCAACTGATCGCCGGAGCAACGCACGATCACTGGCCCTCGGGCCCTTGATCGCCTGCGCTGCCTCGCGGCTGGTGATCTTGCCGACGAGTTCGGCGACCAGACGCTGCTCGTCGGCCTTGGTCATCCGAGCCGGCATCAGAACGACGATCTTGTCCCCGTCTCGGTACGCGGACACGGTCCGTCGACGGCGCGAGCTGCGACGGATCTCGACTAGCGGTGAAGTTTCTGCCACGGGGTGAGCTTAAGGTCCCGATCCGACAGAGGACCCGGTTATCCACAGGCTATCCACGGATCGGCCGGTCCGGTGCGGCGCGTTGTCCGCATGTTATCCACAGGCAGCTCCACAAGTGTGGACATGGAGTTGAGGGTTACTCGGTCCCTGTGGATGAGTCCGGACGACCGTCGCCGATGTGTGACACGGTGCCGTCATGACCAGCAGTTCAGCGCAGCCAACCAATGCTTCGCCCACGCAGCCGCCGCTCCGACGCCCGGTTCTCAACGAGGCCACGTCGGTGTTGTGGCGAGATCCGCACACGGTTCAGTTCGAGCTGGGCAGCCGCCGGATCATCGTCGAACAGATCCACTCCGAGGACGTGCTGGCCCTGCTCCCCCGTCGCCGAGACGCACTGGACTCCGACGAGCCGCCAAGTAACACCGACGATCGTGACGACGAACTCGCCGAGCTGTGTCAGGTTCTCGCCGGGCTCGGATTCATGTCCGTGACTCATGAGGGCGCTGCTCCGCTGAGATCGCCCGGTCCGGGCAATGCCGGACCGTCCGGCACCCACCGCGAGACCACCCGGTCCACGACCGGCGCCGCGGCCTACAGCGGGCCGAATAGCCGGCACCACGGTCGGCGCGGTGCGGCTGTCGCGGTGCACGGTCATTCGCAGCTGACAGCGTTGATCGCCTCTGTCCTGGCGGCCTCCGGGGTCGGCTCGGTTCGCCTGGTGGCAAACGGCGAGGCGAGCGCCGCCGATGCCTGCCCCGGCGGCCTGCTGCCCAGTGACGAGGGCCGCCGATTCGCGAGCGCGGCACGGGACGCGGTGCGCCGGGCGGCCCCTGCGGCGAACCTGGGCCCGGATCCGGGCGGCCAGCCGAGCGACGTGGTCGTTCTGACCGATCCGGGGCCGGTGGATCCGGCCGTCCGGTCCGCCCTCCACCTGGACCAGCGCACCCATCTGAGCGTCAGTGTGCACGCCGGCCAGGCGATTGTGGGCCCGCTCGTTGTTCCTGGTCTCACGAGCTGCCTGAGGTGTGCTGATCTGCACCGGTGCGACAGGGATCCCGCGTGGCCACTGCTGGCGATTCAGCTGTCCCGAACCGGTCGGCGGCGCCCAGCTCAGGATGCGGCGCTGTGTGTCTCGACAGCTGGCCTGGCTGCCAGCCAGATCTTGGCGTTTCTGGATCGACAGGAGCCGGCCAGCACGTCTGCCACCCTCGAATGGCAGCCGCCTGACTGGCGGTTGCGGCGCCGGGGGTGGCCGCCACACCCGGACTGTGACTGTGGCGCGGCCACACCGGAGGCATCGACACGGCACAATGAGGTCGTGATCATGCGATGAGTGACATCCCGCAGCGCGGTGTCGCCCGCTCCGCACAGCTGGCCAGACTGCCGCTTGGGGTAGCGGGTCGAGCGACCGTCGGGCTGGGCAAGCGACTCACCGGCAGTTCAGCGGCCGACGTTCAGGCCGAAATGGCGCAACGCACCGCCGAACAACTGTTCGCTGTTCTCGGCCAGCTCAAGGGCGGCGCGATGAAGTTCGGCCAAGCCCTCTCCGTGTTCGAGGCGGCGATGCCAGAGGAGTCGGCGGCGCCGTATCGGGCCGCACTGACCAAGCTGCAAGAGGCAGCTCCCCCGATGGCGCCCTCGGTGATGCACCGAGTGCTGGACGAGCAGTTCGGCACCTCTTGGCGTTCCCGGTTCACGGAATTTTCGGACCAACCAGCGGCGGCCGCCTCCATCGGACAGGTCCATCGAGCCGTGTGGGCCGATGGGCGGCAGGTTGCGGTAAAGATCCAATATCCCGGTGCGGGGCCGGCATTGATGGCTGATTTCAATCAGCTCTCACGCTTCGCCAAGCTCTTCGGCCGGCTGTCACCGGGCCTGGACGTCAAGCCGCTGCTGGCCGAACTTCGCGCACGGGTGATCGAAGAACTCGACTATGCCCTCGAAGCGGACGCACAGCGACGCTTTGCGGCGGCTTACGAGGCCGATCCCGACATCATCGTGCCCCGGGTTGTGGCGAGCGCGCCGAAGGTGCTGGTCAGTGAATGGCTCGGCGGTACGCCGCTGTCAAAGATCATCGCCGACGGCAGCCAGCAACAGCGTGACGTGGCAGGAGGCAAGCTTGCACTGCTGCACTTCTCTGCTCCCGAGCGGGTTCGGCTGCTGCACGCGGACCCACACCCCGGTAATTTCCGGTTGCTCGAAGACGGCCGACTCGGCGTACTGGACTTCGGGGCGGTCGCCCGGCTGCCCAACGGCACGCCCGAGCCTCTCGGCAGGATTACCAGACTGGTGCTCGAGGGCGACGTAGACGCCGTGATCGACGCGATGCAAGGCGAGAACTTCATCCGTAAGGGGATCCAGATCGACGCCGCGAAGGTGATGGATTATCTGCGGCCCATCCTGGAACCACTCGCCGAACCGGAGTTCCGATTCACCCGGGAGTGGATGCGGGAACAGGCGCAGCGCATCGCCGATCCCCGAAATGAAGCGGCCAGGGTTGGACGGATGCTGAACCTGCCGCCGGAATATCTGTTGCTGCATCGAGTCACCCTCGGCTCCATCGGAGTGCTGTGCCAGCTCGGTGCGACTGCGCCGTATCGCCAGATCGCCGAGGAGTGGCAGCCGGGCTTCAAGGGATGAATAGGGCCAGCTTCCACGGCGGTAGCCGGCGCTGACAGCGCCCTATTCAGCACCGCTCGCGATCACGATTCAGCACCGCTCGCGATCGCGATTCACCACCACTCGCGATCGCGATTCACCACCACTCGGGATCAAGCTTCGCCTCCATGGCACGAAGGTTGTCCCCGGCGCACTGCGGGCAAGTCCACCGGATGAGTTCACCATCGCGGTCCATGACCCAGATCAGGGGTGGATCGCCGTCCACACCGGGATCGATTGACCTGCCGCATCGCTGACAAGCCCTAGTGTCCATGCCGTCAATTGCACCACTGCGAACGAATCGCAAAAGTAGCGGGAGGGTTTCCCCGGCGACCGCCGAGGGAACCCTCCCGCACCGTATTCAGTTGGTTCCACGCTGCACGGGGATCAACCCGTCAGCGAGGAATCGGCCATTGAACGTTGGGCCAGCCGACGCTGAGATCTCGCTGCCCGCGTCGCGGTGAATGCAGCGAGCCGTTGCCACCGTCGGGCAGCGACAAGTTCATCCGTCAATCGTTGGTGCGCAGCGTTGGCACGCTGCTCGAGCATTCGTTCACGGGCTAGTGCTTCGTACTGGAAATGCATGGCAAAGCTCCTTGAAGGTGAATAGTGCTGATACGAATGTCCGGGGCAGACAGCCGGCAGCGTTGCGATCTGGGGCTGGCGGACCAGGCCTACCCGCTCGAGCGGATTGGCTCCGCGGAACTGTCCGCGGTTTCTGAGTGCGAGCACGCTCCGGTAGTCCGTCATGCGGCGACGGCGTTCTTGCGTGGGCGACCCCGCGGTCGCTTGCGTGCGATGACCTCACCCTGGCTGAAGATCTCTCCTCCCCAGACACCCCACGGCTCCCGACGGTCGAGGGCTCCGGCGAGGCATCCGTTGCGGACCGGGCAGCCGGCGCAGTGCAGCTTGGCCTGCTCCAGATCCGCCGGTGAGTCGGCGAACCAGAGATCTGGATCGAGTACCCGGCAGGGCAGATCGTCGATGTCGCCATCGAAAGCCGGGTCAACGGTAGAAGTGAGCGGTTCGCAGATTGAAATCGCAGCCTGGGGTGTGGCTGCAACCCACGGTTGGAAGTCCTGCTCGGTAAGCAGGCCAGTCGCATACACGTCGGGTCACCTCCTTGCTTCTGTGCGGTGGTTGGTCGGCCGGTCTTGTTCGTTGGGCAGTGGGTCGGCTTGGTGTCGATGGCGGATAGGAATCGGTTTTCTTCTCAGGGAATGACAAAGGCCGCGGTTCCCGGTCAGGGAATCCGCGGCCTCGAAGGTCTCGCTCGTGAATTTTCAGAGCGGTATCCTTTGAGGACAGCGGGCCTGGCCGTAATCAACTTCCGTCGATCCGGTGCCACGGGTGCCGACGCGGTGAGCCTGCTTCGACACGTCAGTCATGAGTGCCGGAACAGCAGCGAAGGCAGCCGGGATCCACGCGGCTGCGGTGAAGCTCAGATTGATGGACATTCGGCACCTCCCTCGACTGTTCGGGCTTGCGCGGAGTTGACGTGACTCCGGTGCAACGCGGTTTGTTTTGTCTGTGTACGCGAGGCTATCGGACGCGACCGGCAAGGCACAATTCTTTTTTGCGGATTGTCGGCAAATTTCTGACAAACATCAGTGGTCAAAGGTTGTATGGACAACTACGTACGCCTATCCAGCCTAGTTTCGCCTTACGTTATAAGGGCTTTTCTGATCGGCGTTCTGGTCCGCCCAGGCGTTAGCCGACTTCGACTGCTTCGGGTTCTTGGCCGGCCAGTACGGCCAGCACCGGCGTGGCGTAGCGGGACAGCTTTGTCGGGCCGACGCCGGGGATCCGGGCCAGAGCCAGCTCGTCGCGCGGCGCGCCGTCAGCTATCGCGACCAGAGTGGCGTCGGAGAACACCACGTATGCCGGTACGCCCTGCGCCTCTGCCTGAAGCTTGCGCCAGGCTCGAAGCCGTCCGAAGACCGCCGCGTCCTCGGACTGTGGGACGACCTTGGCCTTCTTGGTGGCTGACGCGGTGCGCGTCGCACCTCCGGGCCGCAGACCGTCCAGGAACCGGCTTGGTCGTCGCCGCCTGGCCTGACCAGGGTTGCGGGCCAACGCCCAGGACAGCGCCAGCGTCTGCCGAGCCCGCGTGATACCTACGTAGAGCAGCCGCCGCTCCTCTTCGAGTTGCTCTGGCGTCGTGGCGTGCTGGATCGGGATGGTCTGATCCGCCAATCCGACCAGGAACACCGCATCCCACTCCAGGCCTTTCGCCGAATGCAGCGAGGCCAGGGTCACGCCCTGCACGGTGGGGGCATGCTGGGAGGCCGCGCGCTGCTCGAGGTCGGCGTTGAACTCATCCAGCCGTGCCTGCGGTACGTCGATGATGAACTGGTCGGCCAGATCCACCAGAGCCGACAGCGACTCCCAGCGTTCCCTTGCCGCCCCTCCCGCCGGGGGGTGTTCGCGGTTCCAGCCGACCGAGCTAAGCACCTCGGCAACGGCCTCGGGCAGCGGCACCTCGCCACCATCTGCCCGGGCCGCTCCGCGCAGCAAGACCATCGCTTGACGGACCTCAGCGCGTTCGAAGAACTTCGCACCCCCTCGAAGCACGTACGGGATCGCGAGTTCGGTCAGCGCTTGTTCATAGGTCTCGGACTGGGCATTGATGCGGAACAGCACCGCAATCTCGGCCGCCGGCGTGCCGCCGGCAAGCAGCCGCTTGATGCTCGAGGCCACCGACGCGGCTTCGGCCACCTCGTCGTCGTGCTCAGCGAACGTAGGCTTCGGCCCGTCCGCCCGCTGGCCGATCAGGGTCAGACCGGTGCGACTGGCCCGTCCCCCGGCGGTGATGAGCTGGTTGGCAAGCTCGACGATCTGCGGCGTCGAGCGGTAGTCACGCTGCAGCCGGACGACGGTCGCATCGGGGTACCGATCGGCGAAGTCGAGCAGGTATGACGGCCGTGCCCCAGCGAAGGAGTAGATCGTCTGATTGGCATCGCCCACCACGCAGATGTCCTCGCGGTCACCGAGCCAGGCCGTCAGCAGCCGCTGCTGTATCGGCGAGACGTCCTGGTACTCGTCGATGACGAAGTACCGGTACTGCGCCCGCACCTGCGCGGCGACCTTGTCATTGGACTCCAGCGCACCGGCCATCACGAGCAGCAGGTCGGAGAAGTCGATCTCGTTGTTGCGGCGCTTTGTCTCCTCATAACCTGCGTAGACCTCAGCCACCTTGGCGGGGCTGAGCGACATGCCGCGATTGGCCTTCGCCGCCGCCGCGACGTAGTCGGCCGGAGATACCAGTGATGACTTCGCCCAGTCGATCTCACTCGCCAGATCACGCAACTCGGCGCGGTCGGTGCGCAGCCGCAGACGGTTGGCGGCCTGGGCGATCCAGCGGATCGGGTTGTCGGCCACGTCGGGCATCGGTCCGCCGAGAATCTGGGGTGCGAAGTAGTTCAGCTGGCGCAGCGCCGCGGCATGGAAGGTCCGCGCTTGAACCCCCGCGGCACCTAGAGAACGCAGCCGGGTGCGTAGC
Source organism: Pseudonocardiales bacterium (assembly GCA_030840285.1). Lineage (GTDB taxonomy): Bacteria > Actinomycetota > Actinomycetes > Mycobacteriales > Jatrophihabitantaceae > Jatrophihabitans_A. The sequence goes on along the minus strand of JAVEES010000367.1, from coordinate 32,405 downwards.
TCGCCTGCGGCCCGTGCGGTGAACGTGACTGCCAGCACGGCATCCGGCGATACCGCGCCGGTGCGTACGGCGTAAGCGATCCGGTGCGTGATGGCCCGGGTCTTGCCGGTGCCCGCACCAGCCAGGATGCAGACCGGGCCGTGCACGGCCAGCGCCGCGGCCCGCTGCTCCGGGTCCAACCCGGCTAGCACTTGCTCTGCGGAGGCCGGGACGGAGGAAGTCACGCACGCCATCTTGCCAAGCCGTGCTGACACTTCTGGCGGCGTGGGTGGGTCGGGGTGGGTGCTGCGTTGTGACACGCCGCCCACCAACGCGGGGAACATCGGCGGGTTTGCGATGTTGAAATAGGTGAACATCACGCCGAGCGTGCGGTCCGGACAGATTGGATGAACGAGCAAATGGGTGCTCCGTTGACGATGTACACGACCTCCTGGTGCGGTTATTGCGTGCGCCTGAAGAAGGGGCTGGACCAGTCGGGAGTGGCCTTTTCCGAGGTCAACATCGAACTGGACGAGGCCGCGGCCCTGCGGGTGATGGAGGTCAACGGCGGCAACCAGACGGTGCCTACCCTCGAGTTCTCCGACGGCACCGCGCTGACCAATCCCTCGATCGCGCAGGTGAAGGAAAAGCTCGCCTCGCTGGCGTGAGACGGTTCACGCCGCTTGGTCCTGATCGGCTCGCGGCCGAACTCAGCCGGCTGGCCCTGGAACGACACGGCGAACAGCATCCGCTGCGGATTGCGCTTGACGGGCCTGAATTCGTCGACCTGACGGCGCTGGCAGAAGCCATTCGCGGCGACCTGATCCTGGCTGGCCACCCTGCCGCGCTGCTGGACACCGCCGGTTTCTACCGGGACGCCTCGCTTCGTTTCGAGTACGGGAAGACCGATCTCGAATCCTTCTACTCCGGCTGGCTGGACAAGACGGGGCTTCAGCGCGAGGTGCTGGCACCGCTGGGCCCCGCGGGCGAGGGAAGCTATCTGGCATCGCTGCGGGATCCGGCCACCAACCGTTCGACCAGGGCCGCCCGCGCGGTGCTCCCTCCCGACGGCGTCCTGCTCGTCACCGGGGCGTTGCTGCTGGGCATCGGCCTGAGCTTCGATCTCACCGTCCACCTGTCCGTTTCGCGGCAGGCGCGTCGGCGGCTGGCCCCAGCGTCACTGGCATGGACGTTGCCGGCCTATGACCGCTACGACCTCGATGTAGATCCCTCGGGCGCGGCGGATGTCGTCATTCGATACGACGACCCTCAACGTCCGGCGATAGCGGTCAACTCGGCGAATTAGCTCTGCCTGCTCGATCCCCCGGCTAGCCCGAGGCGATCCACGAATCGATCAGTTGCCTGGCGATGGACATGGTCGGCGGCAGGGCCCGCAGCATCCCCTGGGCCCCGGACCCTTCCTGGGAGCCTTCCTCGCCACGCTCGTCGCCCCAGTCTCGGGCCGCGCGGACCTCATCCCTGGTGAACCAGCCAGCCTCGGCAATCTCATCATGGTCCGGCTGCAGGGTCGGATCGCCTGTCGCGTGCGCCGTGTAGCCGAGCATGAGCGAGGAGGGAAATGGGTGCGGCTGGCTGGCGACGTAGCGGATATCGCCGACCGAGATACCGACCTCTTCGCCGACCTCACGCGCGACGGCTGCCTCCGCGGACTCGCCGGCCTCGACGAACCCGGCCAGCACCGACATCCGCCCCTCTGGCCACAGCGGCGAGCGGGCCAGCAGACATCTGTCCTGCCCGTCAGTGATCAGCATGATCACCGCTGGGTCGGTCCGCGGAAAATGCTCCGAGCCGTCGTGCGGGCACACCCGGGTCCAGCCGGCTTGAGCGAGTTCGGTAACCGTCCCGCAGCGGGGGCAATGCGTGTGGCGCTGGTGCCAGTGCTGCAGCGCAACGGCCGTCGTCAGCAGGCCGACGTCCAGATCGCCGAGCTGTACGGCAAGTTCCCGCAGCCCTCGCCAGTTCCCTGGCAGCGATGTCGTGCCGGTCTCGGTATAGGCCAGCACCGCGAAGTAGACCCTGCCCTCAGCCTCACCGAGCAGGATCCGGTCGCCGTCGACGTCAACCTCAGCCGGGTGGAGCAGATCGAGCATCGTGCCCGACGCCGACCGCGCCTCGGCCGCCGCGGACAGGACAAGCACGAGACTCGATGCTGACTGCCACGCCGCCTCGAGCCAGTGGGCATCAGTCCGGCGGTGCGCGATCCGGTCGTGCGCCGATCGGGAAAGCACCGGGACGGGCACCGGCTGCTGCACCTCCACCACGACTGCCCTCAGCCTGTCGTGGTGACGGCTCTGACGTCCACATCGAGGATCCGCCGCAGGCTGGGCGCAATCTGCTCGGCATCTCCGACAGCGATGCCCACCAGAGCGCGCGGCGACAGGAACTCGGCCGAGACTGCCGCGATCTCGTCGATGGTGACGGCGGTCAGGCGCTGACGATGCGTGCTCAACCACTCGACGTCCAAGCCGGCACCGAGCAGGCCGACCAAGGTCGAAGCCAGGCCCGCCTGCGTGGAAATGGACAGGGCCATCGTGCCGATGGCGTACTGGCGGATCAACTCCAGTTCAGTGCTGCTGATCGGCAGGGTAGAGATCTTGCCCAGTTCGTAGAGGGTTTCGAGCACCGCGGGTGCGGTGACCTCCGTAGCGACGTCGGCTGAGGCAAGAAAAGCAGAACGAAGAGTCGCATGGTCCAAAGCACTGCGGGGCGAGTACGTGTATCCCTTGTCCTCCCGGATGTTCTCCACCCATCGTGAGGAGAAGAGGCCGCCGAAGGCCAGGTTCGCCAGCTGCAGGGCGGGGTAACGCTCATCGTCGCGTCTCAGGGCCGCGCCACCGAAGCGGAGCGAAGTCTGTACCGAACCCGGCCGGTCGATGATCTGCAGCGGCCCCTGCTCGAGGCTGGGCGGTTCGGCCACCTTGTGCTTGGCCTGCTCGCCGGTCCATCCCGAAAGCACCCGCTCGGCCGCGTCCAGCGCGCGCGCCGGGACGACGTCGCCGACGATCACCAGCACAGCACCGTCGGGCCGTACCAGGTCCGCGTGCAGCTTGCGCACCTGCGGCGCGGAACTCTGCTCGATCTCGCCCGCCTCCGGCAGGGACGATCCGTACGGGTGACCCGGCGCCATCCGCTGTGCGAGAGCCTCGTTGGCGATGACCCCCGGTTGGGAGCGAGCCAGCGTCACCCGATCGACAAGCCTCGCGCGCTCGCCAGTGAACTCGGACTTGGGATAGGTCGCCGATTCGAGGACCTCGCCGATGACGCCGAGCAGGCTGACCAGTTTGGTGGACAAGGCCGAACCCGACAGCAGCAGCCGGTCCGCGTCCAGACCTATCGAGAGGTCGCCGCCGAGTTCCTGCAGGGCTATCGCCAGGCCCGTCCGGTCCCTGCGCTCGGTACCGGTCAGGATCGTCTCGGACAGCAGCGTTGAACGCGCCAGGTGATGCGGCTTGGCAGACAGGAACGGCAACCGCAGGCGGACCTCCACCATCGGGACGGAGGTGCGCCGGACGACGACAACGCGCAAGCCGGAGGGCAACAGGCGCTCGACGGTCACGATCCGCTTCGGCTTGCTGGGTGCTGTCAAGGCCGGCACCGGAAGCGGGTTGGCGTGCCGTCCGGCCGCGCGGGCCGAGGTGGGGCTCATGCGCTGCCTCCGGGGATGAGTTCGACGACGGCCCGGCTGGCCGGAATCAGGCGGCCGGCAGCGGCTCGGATGTCGTCGTCGGTGATCTCGGCAAGTAGACCGGGCAGGCCGAGGATCAAGGATGCCTTGCCGAACAGCAGTTCGAACTTGGCAAACTCCAGGCTTCGATTCATGACCTGGTCCAGTTCGCGATAGACCGTCGCCGCTAGCTTCGTGCGGACCCGGTCGAGTTCGCCGGGTTCGGGGCCGGCCATCGCGAGCCGGTCGAGCTCATCGTCAACGGCTGCGATGATCCGGTCGGTCGCCGAGCGGTCCGGGTAGTGCGCCGTGATGTTCAGTCGGGTCGGGTCTCGCTCTTCCAGCGGATCGCCGAACGTGCCGAGATAGGCACCGATGTCGGTGACCAGCCGCTTGGATTGCACGAGGGTGCGCTGAAGTCGCGAGGCATCGCCGTCGGAGAGGATCTCGGCGAGCAGCAGCGTCGCGAGATAGGTGTGCAGGTCCACTCCCGGATCGGGGACGCGGTAGCCCAGGGCCAGCGCCGGCATCGGGGCCAGCGGGTCCACGACGGTCGCTCGCCGCTCCTCGATCAGCAGGGACTCGGAGAAATCTGGCCGCACCGGCTTCTTGCGGCGGCGGATGCCGGCGAAGTGCCTTTCGATCAGCTCCACGGCATTATCGGAATCGAAGTCTCCAGCGACACAGAGCACCGCGTTGGCGGGAGCGTAGTAACTGTCGAAGAAGGTGCTGGCGTCCTGCACGGTCGCGTTCTGCAGATCCTCGAAGCCGCCGTATCCGTTGTGCGCGTTGGGGAAGGTGTCGAACAGGACGGGCGGCAGCACCAGCCACGGGAAGCCGCCGTAGGGACGGTTGAGGACGTTGACCCGGATCTCTTCCTTGACGACGGCGATCTGGTTGGCCATGTTCTCATCGGTGATGCGCGGCGATCGCATCCGGTCGGCCTCGAGAAACAGCCCGCGTTCGAAGGCGTTGGAGGGCAGCGACTCGAAGTAGTTCGTGTAGTCCAGATGGGTGCTTCCGTTGAAGATGCCTCCCGAGGCCTGCACGTACCGGAAGTGTTCGAGCTTCTCCAGGTTGGCTGAGCCCTGGAACATCAGGTGCTCGAAGAGGTGGGCGAACCCCGTCCGGCCTTCGGGTTCGGACCGGAAACCGACGTCGTAGAGAACCGAGATTCCCACCACCGGCGCGCTTCGGTCCGGGGCCAGCACCACCCGAAGTCCGTTGCCGAGGGTGTGATGGACGAGCTCGAAGCTCACTGCACGCAAGGCGGCGCCGCCTGCGACTGCTGGCTTGTTTGAGGGCACGGGCTTCACCCTAGTCAGTTGCCCGGACCGGGCCCGCACGTCCACGCCGGTCTAGGGACGGCGGAGGATCGACGAGGGACGGCGGAGGATCGACGAGCGAGCCGGCGATCATTCCCGGACACGCTCTCAGATGACGGTGATCGAGCCGATCGTCGCATCGGCCTTCGGCCACAAGTCCGATCGAGCGTTGGGAATGGACAGCATGAAGATGCTCACGCCCGCCTTGGTGGGGATGCCGACAACCCAGAGCCGCTCGGATGTGGCCTTCAGTCCACGCGCGGCGCGGTACGCCGGATTGATCGTGATATTGGTAGCCAGCTGGAATCCGGTGACGCCCGAGAAGGTGCGGGTTCGCTCACCGAGGCTGGTGAATGTCGGGCTGCTCCCGTAGGCCTGCTCCAAGGCGAGCGAGGTACGCCTGCGGACCTCTTGCTCGACGGCTGCCAAGGTGGGCACCGCGGCAGGGCTCGGTGTCGTGGCTGGGCCGGCGCTGGGAGCGGCCGGTGGCCCCTGGCGGAAGTCGATGGTGTTGTTCGGCGGCGGGGTGGCGAGGCTCTTCGGATTTCCGGAGCCCTCGCTGATCACCCAATTCGGCTCGACCTCGTGGTTGAGCGAGATGCGCAAACCGAGGTAGTTGTCCGACAGTCCCTGGACCAGGTAGTTGTCGACGCAGCGGTAGGAGATATGCGACTCCTCGTCCCGGATCACCGGACAGGACACGGCAGGAACAGGAGTCGCCCCAGATCCACCCGAACCGCCGGACGGGCCAGGGTTTGGCTGGCTCGGCTGGTTCGGCGCGCTGGTTGCCGGCAGCGGTAGTTGGGGACCGACCGCCGCGGAGTCATTGCCGCGATTGCGGGTTGCGTTGACGAGGGCCACCACGAGAAGCACGGCGGCGATGAGCGCCACCGTCAACCACAGCCCGGTCCGCCGGCGCGGCGACGGCTGCTGAGGTTGCCCCCAACCGGGATGGTTCTGCCACTCGGCCTGCTCAGCCGCGGCGGGACGGGTGCCAAAGGTGTCCGGTGGGCGCCACGCGCCGGGAGCTTGTGGGGTGGACCAGGTCTGCGGCGTGGTGGCGAAGGAGGATGCCGGCGGCGCTGAGGCCCATGGCTGATCTGGTTCCGGAGATTCCCAGGTCTGTGGAGCGTCCGGCGGTCTCGTCGGGTTCCAGCCTGGCTCCGGCCGTCCGGGCTGAGTGGGATCCCACCACTGTGGGGAGTCGGGTGGCGTGGGGCTGCCCGGATCACCGTTGGTCATCCTGTCAGCCCTTCAGCCCCGCGCGCCCGATCGCCGCGAACTCCTGCCACAAGTGTGCTGCAGCCTCGGCGCCTTTGAAGAGCATCGACAGTGTCACCTTCTCATTCGGCGCATGGATCTGGTCATCGGGCAGGCCGACTCCGAGAAAGACCAGGGGCACTCCGAGCGCCTGTTCGAGCGCTGCCTCCGGTCCAGAACCGCCCTCGCGGGTGGGCAGCACGACCTCGGCGTCGAAGGCTGCGAGGATAGCGCGGGACAGCGCGCCGAATGCCGGGGTGTCGATGCCGACCACGCACGGCGCGACCCCGTCGCCTTCCCATTCGATGCTGTGGGTGATGCCGGCCGGCACCCGTGCTTCCACGAAGTCCTCGACCGCTCGCTGGATCGCCGCGGGCCGCTGGTCGGCCACCAGCCGGAAGGACAGTTTGACGAAGGCGTCACTGGGAACGATCGTCTTGCCACCCTCGCCCTGGTATCCGCCGCCGATGCCGTTCACCTCTGCGGTCGGGCGGGCACCGAGCCGCTCCAGTGTCGAGTAGCCGGCCTCGCCTGCGAGCGCCCTCGATTGGCTGGTGGCCAGAAAGTCCGCTTCGCCGAAGGGAACGCGAGCGATCAGTTGCTGCTCCTCGTGGCTGAGCGCTCGCACGTCGTCATAGAAGCCAGGCACCAGAACATGTCCCTGCTCGTCGTGCAGCGCCCCGGCCAATCTGGCGATGGCCGTCGCGGGGTTCGGAACGGCGCCACCGAAGGATCCGGAGTGCAGGTCCAGATCGGGGCCGTGGAACTTCACGGTTGCGACCACCAGACCGCGCATGCCCGTGACGGCACTGGGGACGTCCTCGGCGATCATGCCCGTATCGGTAACCACGACCGCGTCGCAGGACAGCCGCGCGGAGTGCTCTTCAAGTAGCCGCTGGAAGTGGGGCGAGCCGGATTCCTCCTCGCCCTCGATCAGGAATTTCAGGTTTACCGCTGGACTTGTCCGACCGGTGGCGGCCAGGTGCGCTCGAGCGCCCAGGAGGTGGAAGAGCAACTGGCCCTTGTCATCGGAGGCGCCCCGAGCTCGCAGTACCTGGCCGTCGATCGTCGGTAGGAACGGATCCGTGCGCCACAGCTCGATCGGGTCGACGGGCTGGACGTCGTGGTGCCCGTACACCAGCACGGTTGGCGTGTCATCGGACGCGTCGGAAGCGGGCCATTCGGCGTAGACAGCCGGCATTCCAGCGGTCGGCCAGATCTCGACGGTGGGGAATCCGGTGCGCTGAAACGCCTCGGCGAGCCACTGCGCGCTGCGCTCGACATCGGCCCGATGTTCTGGCTGTGCGCTGATTCCGGGTATCCGCAGCCAGGCGTCCAGATCAGCGAGCAGATCGGTTCGGTGGTCTGTCACGAAGGTGCGTACATCGGTCACCGGACCAGGCTAACCGCCCTGCGTCCAGGCGCTCGGTCAGCTCCGGGCGAAGCGGTGATGAAGTCGCGATGAATCCGCCGAGCGTGGGTCCGCGGGCGCGGCTCTAGTCGGGCGCCGCGGTGCCTTCGAGCAGGGCGCGGAGTTGTTCTGCGCCGAGCAGGTCGGCGGGAGCAACGGTAAGCCCGGCCGGCACGTAGTGGAACGCCGCCCCGACGCGGTGAATCTCGGCGTCGGAGATGCCGTTCAAGCGCGCCCAGGCCAGCCGGTACAACGCGAGCTGGACGGCCTTCGCCGCCGCATCCGAACCCCGCGGCGGCTGTCCGGTCTTCCAGTCCACGACGGTGTAACGGCCACCCGGCTCGGCGAACACAGCGTCCATCCGGCCACGAACCACCCTTGCGCCGAAGGTCATCTCGAACGGAACTTCGACGGCCACGGGAGTGCGTGCCGCCCACTCGCTCGCCTCGAAGACGGCCTTCAGGCGTTCGAGCTCACGGTCGTCGATGACCTCATCCACAGCCCCGGGCAGCTCGTCGATATCAAGCAGCGTGTCGGCACTCCAGCGCTGTTCCAGCCAGCTGTGAAACGCAGTCCCCCGGCGAGCCTGCTTGGCGGGGCGCTGTGGAAGAGGCCGCCGGAGCCTTCGGGCGAAATCCTGCTCATCGGCTGAAAGTTCCACCACCTGCGAGGCCGAAAGGTGGTCGGGCAACACCACTTCGATGACGGGCTGGTCGGCCGCCGCGGCGCGTTCGGCAAGCAACAGCTCCACGTCTCGGCGCCACAGCAGGGCTCTCGCACTTGGCTTCTCGCTGTGCGAGAGCCCTTCCTCCAGCGCCTGACCGGCCGCTCGCACCAGCTCCGCGGCCGCCGACAGGGCCGGACGATCCGCAACTGGATCTCGCGGCCAGGCGGTCTCTTTCCGCTGCGTCAGCAGGGGGTTGTCCGCACCGTCGAACTTGGCTTGCCAACCGTCTATTTGCACTGTGGAAGCCTGTCCGGTTGACAGCTCGGCAAGCTCAACGAGGAATGCCGAGGGCTCACGCGCCGTCTTGCCGTTACCCCAGCGCGCACCCGAGCAGTAGAGCGCCCTGCGGGAACGAGTGAGCGCGACATAGGCAAGGCGGCGTTCCTCAGCACGGAATCGCTCCCCCAGTTCGGCGTGGTGAGCCTTCACCCGCTTGTCGGCCTCGCGCCGGTCTGCTGCGCCCTCGAATACCAATGGCGGCAGATCGATGCCGTCGCCACGCAACGGCGAGGGCAACAACGCGCGCACGCGCGTCCAGTTGTGGGTCTTGGGGGTGGACGGGAATCCGCCTTCATACATACCGGCGATCGCCACCACGTCCCATTCGAGGCCCTTCGCGCCGTGGATGGTGAGGACTTGAACGCGATCGCTGTGCACCTCGGTGACGGCGGGTTTCAAGCCGTATTCTTCATCCTCGGCAGCGGCGAGGTAGCCCAGGAACGCGGCGATCTGCACCGGTCCGGCGCCGATCGCCCGTTCGCTGGCAAAGCGCGCAGCCTCGTCGCAGAACCGATCGAGGTTCGCGCGGCCGACCGACTCACTGGTCGGGCGTGCCGCGACCTCGATGTCGAGTCCCGTTACGCGTTGGATCTCATCGATCAGGTCGGGTAGCGGCAGGTCCAGCCGGCGGCGCAGCCTGCGAAGTTCCCCAGCGAGTCGATGCATGCGCCGGTAGCCTTGCGCGGAGTACCGGTCCGGTTCCCCGAGGTCATCAAGGGCCTCGACGAGCGAGGGATCGACGCGCTCCTCGTCCTCTGCCGGGACGCCGGTGTGGGCGGTGAGCAGGGCGCCGGTCATCCTCGCCAGCTGGCGAGCGCGGCTCTGTAGCGCCACCAGATCCGCCGGTCCGATCCGCCACCGAGCGCCGGTCAGCAACCGTGCCAAGGAGCCGCCCGCGCTGTGGTCCACCAGGACCCGCAGGGTCGCCACCACATCGGCGATTTCAGGCAGCGTGATCAGGCCGCCCAGATCCACCACCTCGACCGGCAAACCGGCCTCTTGCAGCGCCAATGCCACGGCCCCGATGATCGAACGTTTTCGAACCAGCACAGCTAGGGTTTTGCTGTCATCGATCCAATCGCGCCGCTCATCCCACTCCGCGCGCAGGCGTTCAGCGATCCATTGCGCCTCGTCCGGCTCGGTCTCGGCGAAGCTGATCACCACCCGTCCGGAACCGGCACCGGCACGTTCGACCAGTTCACCGTCGGAAGGCGTCCGCAGCGTGCTCGCCAAGTGATTCGCGCTCAGCAGGATGTTGCGGTCATTGCGCCAACTCGTCATCAACGCATAGGACGGCGCGGGCAGCCCGGCACGCGTGCGGAACCTGTCGGTAAACCTGCGAATGTTGCTCGCGCTGGCGCCACGCCACCCGTAGATCGATTGCAGCGGATCCCCGACGGCTGTCACCGGTCGGCCATCGGCGAACAACGACGCGAGCATCTCGATCTGGGCATGACCGGTGTCCTGATATTCGTCCAGCAGCACGACATCGAAACGTGACCGCTGGGTTTCCGAGACGGTGTCCAGCCGTGCCAGCCGGGCTGCCATCACCATGTGATCTGAGAAGTCGACGGCACCTTCAGCCCGCTTGGCCTCGGCGAATCGATCGAGCAGGGGAATCAGATCACGGCGCTGCAACAAGGTGTTGACCATCGTGTTGAGGTCCGCGGGCCAGGGCTTTCCCTTGGAAAGGGGGCTGAGCGGCAATTCCTCGAGGCGAGCTAGCAAGTCGTCGGTGAAGCGGCCAACGTCCTGCACGTCGACGAGGTGATCCGCCAGCTGTCCGGCGAGATCCAGCAGGTAGCCGGTTACCGAAGCCGGCACGCCCGGCGGCACCGAGAACGAGCCGTCGAAGCGGCGGACCACCGCGTCAGCAACTTGCCAGCGGGCGGCCTCGCTGAGCAGCCGGGAGCCGGGTTCGGCGCCCAGCAGCATGCCGTGTTCGTCTACCAGCCTGGCCGCGTAGGCGGCATAGGTCAGCACCGTCGGCTCGGCCACCGGCGCTTCGCCCAGCGGATAGCTGCGGTGCCAAGCGTGCAATCTGCTGCGGACGCGTTGCTGCAGCTCACCGGCCGCCTTGCGGGTGAAGGTGAGGCCGAGAACCCTTTCGGGTTGCACCAAACCGTTGGCAACCAGCCACACGACGCGCGCGGCCATGGTTTCGGTCTTGCCCGAACCCGCCCCGGCGATGACGACTGCGGGTTCCAACGGCGCGGCGATGATCGCGGACTGCTCGGCGGTGGGCGCAAACCGCGAACCCAGCCGTTGCGCCACCTCGCCGGGTGAGAGCAGACCAGGTGGTGTCGCCGCCGGACGCGGCATTGGGCCGGTGGTCATTGGGTCACCGACCTGCCTTCGAGCTGGGCGGGGCAGTTGAGCTTCACCTTGCAGTTGCTGCATGCCGTGCCCACTCTGGCCGAGACGCTGTTTCCGCGCAGCACCGCCGCGATTCGAGCCAACTCATCGCGCACCCAGTCCGGATCCTCGGCTGAGCGCAGGGGCGGTTGGTTCTGCTGGACGGCACCGGCGCCCGCGCCGAGTTGCACCAGCCGAGCGCCGCCCGATTCGGACGGGGGCGCGTCCGTGGCCTGCTGCGTGAATCCGCCGGCCTCGACAGCGAGCTGGTAGGCAGCCAGTTGCGGATGCTCCAGCACCTTCTCGTTGGTGGGTTTGCTCTTGCCCGTCTTGAAATCGATCACCACCAGCCTTCCGTCACGGTCGCGTTCCAGACGGTCGACCTTTCCCGCGAGTTCGGCATCGCCTACCACGACGGAGAAAGCCGTCTCCCGCCCGAGGACCGAGAGTTCCGCGCGTGAGTCGCTCAGCCATCGGCCCAGCTTGGCCAGCATCTCTTCGGCGCGCTGCCGCTCACCCGCGCGCTGCCAGGGAGCGTTGAACTGCAACCGGTCCCAGCCCTCGTCGAGTAGTTCGCGCAGCTTCTCGATCGGCGCATCGTCCGGCGCCTGCTCGGCCACCGAATGGATCAGGGTGCCTAGCGATGCGGCCACCTGATCGGATGCATCGACGGCGCCAAGCTCGGTGAGCAACGCTTTGAGCTCGCAATCCAGATACGCCTCGAACCGCGACGGGCGGATCGGCACCGGTCCGTCCTTCGGATTTCGGATCGGCTCGCTGGTCGATGGGTCGGCCAGGCCCCACCAGTCGTCCGGGTCGGCGCCTTGGACGCCGGCGCGGGCCAGCCTGGCCAGGCCATCGGCCGCGGCGGCCCGGTCGCTGTCGGCGCACGCCGGATCAAGCAGGGCCGCCCGCAATTCGGCGACCATGCCCGGCAGCACGAACCTGCGCTGAGCGGCGATGACCGGGCGCGCGATTTCGCTGGGATCCAGCTCGTCGAGGAAGGCCGACGGCTGGCTGTCATCGGTGGCTATCGCGGTGACATACAACTTTCGGCGTGCGCGGGTGGCTGCTACATAGAACAGCCGGCGTTCCTCGTTCAGCCGCTCGGCGAGCTGACCCGAGGCGACCGCCGGCCGCTGCGCGACGAGATCGACGAGCAGATCGGCTCCCAATAGCGAGCCTCGCTGGCGCAGATTGGGCCACACGCCCTCTTGAACGCCCGCGAGGCACACCACATCCCATTCCAGGCCCTTGCTGGCATGAGCGGTCACGATGGCAACCGACTCGGAGACCTGTGACGTGCGCCGGGTTGCCGAGTCCGTGATCTGCAACTGGTCGACCCACTCGTACAGCTGCTGGACACCGCCGCCGGGCGTGCGATCCGATACCTTTGCCGCCTCGGCGAACAGCGCCAGCACCGCGTCGAGGTCGCGATCCGCCCGGGCACCGTCGGCGCCCCTGGCAAGGCTGCGGCGTTCCAGCCGCTCTGCCAGGCCGGTGGCCTGCCATACCTGCCACAGCACATCCTCGGCCGAGCTGGTCACGTCCAGGTCGGCAGCCCCCGCATCGATGATCGCCCGCACCCGCTCGACCGGCGCTCGCAGCGACACGGGCAGAAAGGCGGCGACGGCTGGCTCGCGAATCAAGTCCGCAAGCGTCACCGGACCACCCGGCATCCGGCGAAGATAGCGCTGGATACGGGTCATCTGAAGGGGGTCGGCGCCACCGACGCCGGTGAGCAAGTCCTCGGCGAGTTCCGCCGTCACCGTGTCCGGACGGGCGACGCAGCGAAGCAGGCCTACCAGGCGCGCGATCAGCGGCTCATCGGTAAGGGCACCTCGCATCGCGCGGGCAACCGGGACTCCGGCGGCAGCCAGCCCACGGCGCAGCGAATCCAGCACCGGTCCTGTCGACCTGGTGAGCACCGCCATCTGCGACCAAGGGACATCATCGGAGAAATGGGCGCGCCGCAATTCGGTCGCCAGGTACGCCGCCTCTTGGCTGGTCGATGAGAACACCGCAACCCCAAGGCTGCTCGAGGCGGCCTCGTCGGCCGGCCTTAGCCGGCGATGCTGGGGTGGGCCGGGTAGCCGGGCCGAGATCCGACGGGTCGCATCCAGCAGGGTTCGCCCGGTGCGCCGGCTGATCGACAGGGACACCGTCGCATAACCACCCGTCACCGCCTCGCCGAGCTGCGTCTCGACCTCGGCCATCGCATACGGGTCCGCGCCACGGAAGGCATAGATCGACTGATCCGGATCGCCGATCACTACGAGCTCATCGGCCCCCGCGGCGATCAGCCTGAGCAGTTCGGTCTGAGATGGATCGGTGTCCTGGTACTCGTCGACAAAGATGCGGCGGCGCTTACGGCGTTCGGCCGCGAGCAGTTCGGGATTGCCCCGCAGTTCGCCGATCGCCCGCTGAATCAATTCGGGTGCGTCGAAGGCACCGGGAGACTGCAAGGCGGTGACGTCCAGGTACTCATCGAGAACACCGGCGGCCGCGACCCAGTCAGCGCGACCCCGCAGATAACCGATGGTCCGAAGCGTCTCTGGCTGGACATCACGCTCGACGGCCCGCATCAGCAGATCGGAGAGCTCATCGACGAAGGAGCGAGTGCGTATCGCCGCGCTGAGCTCTATCGGCCAGTCATCACGTCCCGCCTCCATGCGCCCCAGAAGCAATTCCCGCAACGTGACGTCCTGCTCGGAACTGGAGAGCAACCGGGGTGGCGGCTCGCCTCGTAGCACCGCCGCCTGGCGAAGCAAACCGAAGGCGTAGGAGTGAAAGGTGCGGGCGACGGGTTCGGAGATGGTGCGCTGCAGCCGTGCCGTTACGCGATCGCGCAGGTCACCTGCGGACGCTCTGGAGAAGGTGAGCAGCAGTAGCTGCTCGACCGGTATACCGCGAGCCTCGACGCGCTCGACCACCGACTCGACCAGGGTGGTCGTCTTTCCGGTGCCCGGTCCGGCGAGCACCCGCAACAGACCGGCCCGGTGCTCGACAACCCGGCGCTGGTCGGCGTCGAGAAGGGGCGCGACGGGCACGGCGCACCGCGGCCGGACCACCGAGAATGTGTGGTCGACCCGCTGCGTTCGCCCGTGGAATTGCACCCCGTAATACCACCACAGAGCACCGACAGAAATCGCGGACGGCTCGCGCCAACCGCCTCAGCGGCCGTCCCATCGAGCTGCGGCCATGTCGACCCGCTCACCGCGGAACGGCACGCCTTCGGCCACCAGCGACGCCACTTGCTCGCTATGCAGGTGCTCGGCACAACTGCCGTCAGAGCGCAGTACGCGGTACCAGGGCACGGTGCCGCCGGCCAAGGCCAGTATCCGACCGACCTGGCGGGGCGCCCTGCTGCCCACGAACTCCGCCACATCCCCGTAGGACATCACGCGACCGGCCGGGATCAGCTGCACGCAAGCCAGGACCCGATCGGCCAGCGGCTCCAGATCGCCGCCGCCAGCGGGCCCCGGCATCGGCTGCGGAACTGGCGGATCAGTAACGGGGCGGATCAGGATCAGTACGAGGGCAGCGAAGGGTCGACCTGCTTGACCCAGCCGATCACACCGCCCTGAACATGTACCGCGTCGGAGAACCCGGCCGCCTTCACCGCGGCCAGCGACTCGGCTGAGCGGACCCCGGTCTTGCAGTAGAGCACGATCTGCTTGTCCTGCGGCAGCTCCGACAGCGCCTCGCCGCGAAGAATCCGGTCCTTGGGAATCAACTTCGCGCCCGGTATCGAGACGATCTCCCACTCGGCGGGCTCGCGCACGTCGATGAGTTCGATCGGCTTGCCCGCGTCGATGAGGTCCTTCAGTTCCGCCGCGGTGATCGTCGAGCCGGCGGCCGCCTGCTGGGCCTCCTCGCTGACCACACCGCAGAACGCCTCGTAATCGATCAGCTCGGTGATCGGCTGGGTTTCCGGGTCCTTGCGGATCTTGATCTCGTTCCACTCCATGTCGAGTGCGTCGAAGACCAGAAGCCGACCGAGCAGCGTCTCGCCGATGCCGGTGATCAGCTTGATCGCCTCGTTGACCATGACGGAGCCGATCGCGGCGCAAATGACGCCCAGCACTCCGCCCTCGGCGCAGGAAGGAACCATGCCCGGCGGCGGTGGTGAGGGGTAGAGATCGCGGTAGTTGGGACCGTGGGCGTCCCAGAAGACGCTGACCTGGCCTTCGAAGCGGTAGATCGAGCCCCACACGTAGGGCTTGCCGAGCAGCACCGCGGCGTCGTTGACGAGATAGCGGGTCGCGAAGTTGTCGGTGCCGTCGACGATCAAGTCGTAGCCGGCGAAGATGTCGAGCACGTTGTCGGTTTCGAGCCGGGTCTCGTGCAGTTGCACGGTGACCAGCGGGTTGATCTCGAGGATCGACTCCTTGGCCGACTGCGCCTTGGACTTACCGATATCGGACTGGCCGTGGATGATCTGGCGCTGCAGGTTGGACTCATCGACCGTGTCGAACTCGACGATGCCCAGCGTCCCTACTCCAGCGGCAGCCAGGTAGAGCAGCGCGGGAGAGCCGAGCCCGCCGGCGCCGATGACCAGCACCTTGGCGTTCTTCAGCCGCTTCTGCCCAGCCATCGCCACATCGGGAATGATCAGGTGGCGGCTGTAGCGACGTACCTCGTCGATGGTCAGTTCAGCTGCTGGCTCGACCAGCGGTGGCAGAGACACGAACGTGAGGTCCTTCCGGGACACAGTTGACACAGTTATTCAGACAACGCCGGCGCAATCATGTCCGGCGACAAATCGTTACGCAGCCACAACGTCGATGCGGTACCCAACGATTCCCATTCTCGCGCATCACGGGACAGTTCGCGGCTGTGACCCTCCACGGCGCGGCAACGGCCTCGACCGGCGCTGAGTCAGTGGGCGTTGCGGTTGAAGAACTCGAGGTCCGGGCCGCTGCCTGGTTCCTCCGGACCCGGAGCACCCTTGGCACCCTTGGGGTACGGCCAGGGATTCGGCTGGCAGATCTTTCCGCTGGCCGTCTTCGTGCCGATCGTCTGCTGCATCATGATCGGCGCGAGACCGTTGGCCAGGCACTCGTGGCTGTGATTGTGGCCGAGCGCGTGACCGATCTCGTGGTTGACCGCATACGTTCGATAGGTAGCCAGATCGCTGGCGTAGGCCTTCGCGCCGCGCACCCACCGGGCAACGTTGAGGACCACCCGATTGCCGGCGTCCGGCGCCCAGCAGGAAGTCTCCACCGGCTGGTCGTAACCGCACAGTTGTCTTACGGTCATCGACGAGACCAGCGTCACGTGGAAGTCGACGGCACCGCTGTCGACTCGTTGCAGGGCGGTGACGCCGTCCGCCGTCCAGGACTGGGCGTTGCTGACCGAAGCCATCACCGTCGTGGCGAAGGCCTTGAGATCGACGCCCTTGATGCCGTTCTCCACCTCGATCGAGAACCGGTGCACGGTGCCCTTGCCGATCACCTTCGACGTTCCCGGAATCGTGGCGTAGGTGCCGGTGCCCTGTGTCGTATAACTGGGCCCGGGTGGAAGTTTGAGCGCAGGCAGGACGGAATTGATCGAGCCCGAACCGGGGTTGTCGGACTTGACCTGCTGATTCGGGGTGGCGATCGCGGGGCCCGAGGATGCGGTCGATCTGCCCGGCCCCGTTCCGGTCAAGGCGTTCTTCACCGCACGCGGCGAGTTCGTGGTCGTGGCCAGGGCCAGGACGGTGAGCACGACCAGAATGGGCAGGGCATAGGCGCGCCACCCCCAACGGTCCGCGAACCGCCGCCAGGCCGAGCGGTGCTGACGGGTTGGTTCCCGGCGCTCGCTGCCGGCAGGCGACTGCCGGGCGCGCTCGCGCTGAGGCGCCGATGGGTGACTCACTCCCTCAGACTCCCACACCGAGTGGCCTCCGCCCGTCATTTGCGCGTGCCATCAACCCCAGGATGGCTCGTGCCGTCGTGACCGGGTCTTCCAGTTGAGCGGTGTGTCCGATGTCTGGCAGGACCAGCAGCGTCGCGTCGCGCAGGGTAGCGGCTACCCGGGGCGCATTGGATGCGGCGACGAGCTTGTCCTCGGTGCCCCAGAGGACCAGCGATGGCACTGAAATCCCCGCCATCAGGCGCCACGCCGAACGCGGGCCTCTCGCGAGATACATCCGCACGATCCCGCGCAGCGAGGACAGCATCGCGTCGTGGGCCCAGCTCAGCTCCCGCCTTGCCAGGATGTCCGCGGCCGCCTCGGCGAGCCGGTTCGCAGGCACGCGATCGGGATGGGCGAAGCACAGGTCGATGACAGCCTTCGCCCGGCGCTCCGGCGACGCGCGGTCCAGCCGCTGCAGCGCGCGGATCCCGACACCGGGAAGCAGCAGAAAGGGCAGCAGGTAATCACCGCCCTTGTGCGGGCGAAGGTCGGGGACGGCAGGCGAGATGAGGGTCAGGCTTCGCACCAGATCCGGGCGCTGTGCCGCGACTTCGATCGAGACAGCACCGCCCATCGAGTTGCCGACCAGATGTACCGCACCACGACCGGACCGTTCCAGGTAACGGATGACGATCCGGGCATGCGCGGCGATGGAGTAGTCGCCACCGGGCGGCGGCCCGGAGCGCCCGAATCCCGGCAGGTCCAAGGCGTGCGCAGCCAGATAGGGCGACAGCAACGCCGCCAGGTCGGTGAAGTTCGTCGACGCGCCACCCAAGCCGTGCACGTACAGCGCCGGCTGGGCCGCGGGGTCGGTCGACGGGGTGACGCGCACGAAGATCTCCGTGCCAGAAATCGTGTGGAACTCCCCCGGCCACGGCGGGCGGCTGGTGTCGACCTCGTCGAGCGGGCACAGCGCGGAGGTGGCTAGCTCGGCGGCCGGAGCGGTCCGAGAAGGACTCTGCACCGGGCGATTCCGACCGGGGACGAAGGTGCGGTTCACAATTGTGAGAATACTGGCGGGTAGGATCGGACGCTGCTGGCCGTAGCCTGGAGAAGGGTCATCATGACCGAGATAGTCGACGCTGCCCGCGGGGCGCGTCTGCCACGCTCAGCTCGCCGCAAGCAACTGCTCGCCGCCGCTCAGGAAGTCTTCGTCAACAACGGATATCACGCTGCGGCAATGGATGACATCGCCGTGCGTGCCGGCGTGTCCAAACCTGTTCTGTACCAGCACTTTCCCGGAAAGCTCGACCTCTATCTCGCGCTTTTGGACACGCACGCCGAGGCATTGGTGCAGCAGGTGCGCAGCGCGTTGGCCGAGACCGATGACAACCGGGCCCGCATCCACAATGTGATGACCGCCTACTTCGACTTCGTCGACGGCGAAGACCGTGGTGATGACGGTGCATTCCGGCTCATCTTCGAATCCGATCTCGGAAATGAACCGGCCGTCCGGGAGCGGGTCGATCGGGTTGCGCGGCTGACGATGCAGGCTGTCGCCGACACGGTGGCCGCCGACACCGGCCTGTCCCGGCCGCAGGCCGAGCTCCTCGGCGTGGCGCTCACCGGAGCGGCTCAGATCGCGGCGACATGGTGGCTGGACGCGGACCGCCCGGTGACCAAGGCCGAGGCCATCCGATTGCTGGAAACACTTCAGTGGCGAGGGATCTCGCACTTTCCGCTGCAGACCAACGCCCCCAGCGCCGGCTGAGATCGCCGGCCGGCGCGCGTGTCGAGTGCGCTCGCGCCGTTCGCTGACAGCGCAGAGGTCCGTTGCATCTTCCCGCCGCCCCTCGACTAGCGTGATCTGCAAGCCGGCAGGACGTCCGGCACTTGAGATTGCGATATCAGGAGGCTCCTCGTGGAGGTCAAGATCGGCGTGCTGCACACCCCCCGCGAGATCACGCTTGAGAGTAGCCAGACTCCCGATGAGGTCGAGTCTCTCGTGGCGGCGGCCCTGAAGAGCGTCGACGGGCAGCTGTCGCTGACTGACGAGCGCGGTCGCAAGGTGATCATCCCGGCTAACCTCGTCGCCTACGTCGAGATTGCACAGTCCGATGTGCGGCGGGTTGGTTTCGTCGCCGGGTAGCCCCGATTTTCCGCGACGCGCTCAGTAGCGACGCGTTCAGTAGCGACGCGTTCAGGCCGATCGCGGTCAGTTCGACAGGCCGATCGCGGTCATCCGCTCCGTGTGGCGGGTAGTGATCCGGGCGATCAGCTGTCCCATCTCCGCGAGCCCGCCCGTCCCACCGACGATCAGCTGGGTGAGGGCATCCCGCTCCGCCGCGACCCGCTGGGTCTGGCTGATCGCCTCGCCGACCAGGCGCCGTCCCCACAGCGACAGGCGGGACGCTGCGGTCGGGTCGGCTGCGATCAACGCGCCGACCTCGCGAACCGCGAACGCCGAGCTACCTGCATCAGCCAGTGCCTCATCGACCAGATCGCGCGTCGAGGCATCGACGAAGGCCGCGACCTCTCGGTAGAAGTCAGCCGCCAGCCCGTCTCCGACGTAGGCCTTGACCAATGCCTCCCCCCAGGTGCGCGGTTCGGTGCGCGCGTGGAACGTCTCGACGGCCTCGACGAACGGTGCCATCGCGACGAACGGATCGGCGCCCATGCCGGTTAGCCGGGCGACCAGTTTGCGGTAATGACTCATCTCGACTGCCGCCATCTCCGACAGCGCGGCGCGCAAAGTTACCGTGGGCGCCATCCGCGCGTCGGCCGCCATCCGGTCGAAAGCCGTCAACTCGCCGTAGGCCAGTGCACCTAGCAGGTCGACGATCGCAGCTGTGTCCAGACCGTCGTTCGTCTCGTCATCCGGGCTCGTCATGGATGGGGCAGCTCCCTCGTCGTCGTGGCTCGCGGCCACGCTATCCCTCGGCTGGCGGGTTCGGGGACAGCCGGGCGGTAGACTGACGGCGAGTTGCCGCGATGAACCGGCTCCTCACGTCATTGCGGGTGTCTGACGCGCAGCGGCCTCATACCGGTCGCGCCACAGGTGCCCACCCCTCGTAGCACCTGTTGCAGAATTGGATACCGACCATGACCGACCCTGTCGCGGAGCCGGCTGCCCCGCTCGCCGCACATGCCCCTGTCAAACCAGAGAGCCCGCTGTTCTCCGATTTCCCGATCCGCCCCGAGATCGTCGAGTCGCTCCGCTCGGTCGGCATCGAACACACCTTCGCCATCCAGGAGCTGACCCTGCCGATCGCGCTGGCAGGTCAGGACCTGATCGGTCAGGCGCGGACCGGGACCGGCAAGACCCTGGGCTTCGGCGTCCCGATGCTGAACCGGTTGGCCGTGCCGAGCGAGCGGGGTGCCGCGCCGCAAGCGCTGGTGATCGCTCCGACCCGGGAACTGGCCGTTCAGGTCGCCGGCGATCTCACCACGGCGGGCAAGAAGCTGGGCGCCAAGGTCGTGACGATCTACGGCGGCCGGGCCTACGAACCCCAGGTCGAGGCTCTGAAGTCGGGCTGCGACGTCGTGGTCGGCACGCCTGGGCGCCTGCTGGACCTATCCCAGCAGGGCCACCTGCAGCTGGGTAACGTCCGCTGCCTGGTGCTGGACGAGGCGGACGAGATGCTCGATCTCGGGTTCCTGCCCGACATCGAGAAACTGATGGCCATGCTGCCTGCCGGCCGGCAGACGATGCTCTTCTCCGCAACCATGCCTGGCCCGATCGTGTCGCTGGCCCGGCAGTTCCTCAACCAGCCGATGCAGATCCGCGCCGAATCCGACACCGAAACCCCCGCCACCGAGCATGTCGAGCAGTTCGCCTACCGAGCACATGCGATGGACAAGGTCGAGGTGCTCGCCCGAATCCTGCAGGCCGAAGGCCGGGGCCTGACGATGATCTTCAGCCGCACCAAGCGCACCGCGCAGAAGATCGCCGACGAACTCGTCGAACGAGGTTTCGCTGCCGGTGCCGTGCACGGAGACCTCGGCCAGGGCGCCCGGGAGCAGGCATTGCGCGCGTTTCGCTCCGGCAAGGTCGACGTGCTGGTCGCCACCGATGTCGCCGCCCGCGGCCTGGATGTCGATGACGTCACCCATGTCATCAACTACCAGTGCCCCGAAGACGCGATGACCTACGTCCACCGGATCGGCCGGACCGCACGCGCCGGCAAGTCAGGCGTCTCGGTCACACTGGTCGACTGGGACGACCTGCCCAAGTGGAAGCTTATCTGCGACACACTGGACCTGCCCTTCCACGAGCCGCCCGAGACGTACTCGACCTCGGAGCACCTCTACCTGGAACTCGGCATCCCGCAGAACACCAAGGGGACGTTGCCACGGTCCGAACGAACCCGGGCAGGCTTGGGCGCCGAGGCCGTTGAGGATCTCGGAGGCAAGCCGAAACGTGCCGCCCGGGATCGGCAGCCAGCTCGCGAGGCGGCCCCGCGTTCGTCAGGCCGAGCCCGAACCCGTTCGCGGGGTGGCGCGGCCGCTGATGGCTCGGCGGCGGCATCGACCTCACCCTCGGGCGATGGGGAGGCACGCAGGGTCGAGTCCGGCGAGCCTCGTCCGTCCTCGGGCAACCGGTCTCGTACCCGCCGCCGCCGGACCCGGTCCGGGGCCCAGGTTGCGCCGGCGGCATCAGAGTCCGGCTCATCCACCGGCGAACACCCAGCTCGTTAGTACAGGATGTCCGTGTGACAGATCCTCGGCTGGCGGAGGCCGATCCCCCTGACGAAGCGGGTGGGCACCCCTCGCCCGACCGCGGGGCCGAGCATCCCGCGCTCGCCGCGTACCGGGCGCGCACGCGCCGCTCGATGACGATCTACGGCGCGGTGATCCTCGTCATCGGGCTGGTCGCATTCCTGGCGGTACGGCTGGCCTACGCGCATGGCGAGCTCGACAAGGTCTCATTGCAGACGGCGCCCGCGCCCACGTCGCTTCCTACCGGCTCCATTGCCGGCACGCTGAGTTCTCAATGGCAGACCAGCGACCGCGCCGCCGGCGGCACACCGTATTCAGAGGGCATCGTGGTGACCTATTCGGGTCACACCGTCAACGGCCGGGACGCCCGCACGGGTGCCGTCCGATGGCACTACACCCGCGCGGATGAACTCGTCTGCGGTCTGGTCCAGCAGGATCGTTCGACCATTGCGATCTACCAGCGGGGCAAAAACTGCGACGAGGTGACGGGATTCGTGACCGCCACCGGGCAACCCAAGTTCTATCGAACCCTGATGGACAACGGTTCGCTGGCGCTGGCTAGCGCACCCAACGTCGTGCTGGCCGTTTCCGATTCCGCCGTCCATGTCTTCGACAACGCCGGCGGACTTGACCGGTGGCGGTGGATCGCACCGCCGGCCTGCACCGTTGATCGATCCCTGGCGGGGTCCAAAGGCGTGCTGACGGCCTATCACTGTGGCGCTGAATATCACCTGTCGCTACACGAACTGACCGGTGCGAAGGAGACCTGGTCGATCTTGGTCGACCAGCCGTACCTGCCGATCAGCGCCGGCACGGTGATCGCCGCGGCATCAACTTCGACGGGCAGGACGATCACGCTGTCCGCTGGCAAGGGGGCTATCACTGCTGGTCCGCAGCTCGGATCCGCCGCCGCGCTGACGAGCTCGTTGCGATCACTGCCCCGGTCCCAGACCACGGTCGAGGGATCAGACAGCAGCAATCGATCAGTGGAGCTCGTCCGGTTGGGATCGCTGTACTGCCTCAACGCAACCGGCAAGCTGCTGTGGTCCGGCCCGACCGAATCCCAGCCGACGCTGGTGGGAACTGACTTCGTGACCGGTTCAGTTGGGGGACGCGTCGTGCTGTACCGGCTGAACAATGGCCAGCCCGCCCAACAGATTTCGATCGGTGACAGCGGCGTACTGCCCGGGACGACGGCGTACGAGGCCGGCACCGGGCTGCTGCTCGCAGGCTCTAAAACGGAGTTCTATTCAGGACGTCGCTGAGGACCACAATCGACATCTCCACGGGGCGTACGGCTGCCCTGGACAGCAACCCGAGGCCGCACGCAGCGCTGCCGACCATCTTGCTCGTGCCTGGCTACACGGGGAGCAAGGAGGACTTCCTGCCGCTGCTCAGGCCGCTTGGCGAGGCCGGATTCCGCTGCATCGCCATAGACCAGCGCGGTCAGTACGAATCGTCGTGGGCACGTGACCCGGAGGGATATCGCATCGATGCCCTTGCCGCCGACCTCCTGGAGATCGCGGACGCCGTGGCCGGTGACGCGGCGGCGCTGCATCTGGTCGGGCACTCCTTCGGGGGGCTGGTAGCCCGCGCTGCCGTGCTGGCCAAGGCAGAACGGTTCAGCTCGCTCACCCTGATGGGCTCGGGACCGGGGCAGATCGGCGGCCAGCGGCGCGACACGTTGCAGGCGGCCGAGCCCATCCTTGCCTCGCAGGGCATCGAACATCTGTGGCAGCACCTCGCTGAACAATCACAGGCGGACTCGAAGTACCGACAGTCACCCCCGGCGTTGCTGGAATTCCTGCACACACGGTTCGTGGCCAACGATCCGGTAGGGCTGCGCGTGATGGGCCGAGAACTGCAGGAGGCTCCTGACCGGACTGCCGAACTGGCCGAGACCAACCTCGCGATGCTCGTCCTGCATGGCATCGCCGATGACGCCTGGCCGCCAAGCGTTCAAGCTGACATGGCGGCCAGGCTCGGTGCGGCGCATGCCGTGATCCCGGCGGCTGTTCACTCACCCGCGGTTGAGAATCCGTCAGCCACGCTGGATGCGTTGCTGGATTTCTGGCAGGGCAAATCTCCGGCTGGGTAGTTTCCGGCAGGGCAAATTCTGGCAGGGCGGCGGGCGCTGAACCGCGCGCGGAGGTCAGGACCGCGTTGAATCCAGGGTCGCGAGGCCGGCCCAACTGTCCTTGTCCGGTGAGACTGCGCGGCCCTCGGGACATTGCCGCCGGAAGTCGCACCAAGAGCAGGACGGACCAGGATTGGGCTCGAAGACCTCGGACGGGTCGGCACCGCCGGCGACTGTGTCGAGTGCCGCGGTGATGTCGGTCGCGGTCTGCTCAGCTCGTTCAACGTGCTGGGCCAGCGACTGATCGGTGTGTTCGAACTCGGCTATGTCACCGGTGGGCAGGTGGTGCAGCTCAACCCGTCGGCACCGCTGGCGAAGGGTTCGCTCCGCGGCTAGGGCGTAGATCGCAAGGGCCAACGAGCCCCGAGCATCATGGGTGTCGAGCCTGGATCTGCCCGTCTTGTAGTCGACGATGACGAGCTCGCCGTCGCGCTCGTCGATCCGGTCCGCCCGGCCCGAGACGGCCAGGATGGACGTCCTGGTCGCCACCGTACGTTCGATACCGCGCGGCTCTTGCTGAGCGGGATGGCGCTGCTGCTCGTCACGCAGGTACTGAGTCACCCAATCCGCCGCCTGATCGCGCCACGCCGTCGACTGATCTGCAGAGGCGAAGCCGTCGGACTGCCAGTGCCGCCGGACGAGCCCCGCACCGGATTCTGGTGTGCGCTGTTCCGGCGACAGTTGCCACCAACGGGCCAGCGACACGTGCACTGCCGCGCCTACCGTGTTGTGCGCCCACGGCGGTCCCTTCGGCGGGGTGGGCCGATCGAGATAGGTCATCCGGTATCTGCGCGGACAATCGAAGGTTGTGAGCTTTGACGGCGTGGCGGCGAAGAGCGGCCGCGGCAATCCCGAAAGCTCCAACTGTTCGGCGTGTTGCGACATCGGCATGCGGCTCAGACTGCCAGGCAGGTACGACGGTTCATCACCAGTCGCCGCCGCCAGAATCCCCGCCGCCGCCCCAGTCGCCGCCGCCACCGCCCCAGTCGCCGCCACCGCCGCCCCAGTCGCCGCCGGAACCCCAGTCGCCGCCGGAACCCGCGCCGCCTCCGCTGTCCTGCGCGGCGGACTCCCGGCCCTCTTCGTAGCCGGAACCGAAGCCACTGTCGTAACCGGATCCGTAACCGTAGCCGCCGAGCCCGCCGAAGCCCCAGCCCCAGCCGGGCGAGAGGGCCTCGGCGATGAGCAGCGTCTGCCAGAAGGGCATTGAGTACCAGCCGCCGGCATAGCCACCGCCACCGGCGAAGTAGTAGGGCGCGCCGGGCTGATACTGCGGATAGCCCTGCACGCTCTGGCCGTTGACGTTGAACTGCTGCGCTTCGGCCAGTTGAGGGGCGCTGGTCTGAGCCAGCGGCGGGATGTCCGCGCCTGGATCGAGTCCCAGCGCCACCCGCGCCGTCCGGGCTGCCTGCAAGCCTTCGAGTATGGAACGACGCGCGCCACCGAGCTGGGCGATCGTGGTCGCGCCGGCCAACTGGGAGCCACCGGAGTTGAATCGCTCGGCCGCGTCGGACATCGCCTGCTTGGCCACGGCGTTGTCGCCGGGAAACAGCGTGTTCACCTCGTTCGCAAGCCGATCGTAGTGTGGCTGGATCTCTGCCCGCGCGGCGGCGAGGGCTTGCCTGTCCTTGCGCTTGCGCCGCCAGATCAACGCGCCGACACCACCGGCACCGAGCACGCCGAAGATGCCGAGAATCGCCCAGCCACTGGTGCCGGAGGATCCATTCGAGCTGGTTGAGCCGCCGCCGGATGATCCAGTCCCCGATGATCCGCTGCTCGTGCAGCTCTTGCCGGTGGGAGCACTGGCAGCCAACGACGCGAACCTCTCGATCGTTGCGGTCAGATCCCGGGTCTGCGTCAACTGAGTACGGTTCTCGCTGACCGCGCGGCTCATGGCGACGGCTGCGCATCCGTTGCCGAGCACGTGGGAACCAGCGCCATAGGAAGTCCCGACGAAGACGCCAACCGTGACATTCTGATTGTTGAGGCCTTGGCCGATGGTCCGTGCCAGGCTGACCGGGTCGCCAGAACCCGCCTTGAATACCGCGACCTTGACGTTCGTGCCCTGCAACGCGGCGCGGGCGCTGTCAGGTGAACTCACCTTGATATCGCCCAGATCCGGAGCGACATAGAGCGGATCGCTGTTCAGGGATGCGATCGCATCGTCGGCCGGCGCCGCGGATGCGGGCGTGGCGATGCCCAACGACAGCAGCGGCAGGGCGAGCGCGCACAGTAATCCGGCGAGCATCCTTCGGACAGGCATCATGACCTCACGGTAGTGGGACGTACGCCAGCTCAACGCGCGGCGGAGCGAATCGGTTCGATCCCGGCGGCCTGCTCGATCAGCCGTTCCAGTTCCTCGGGCCGGGTGCGTTCGGCCCCGAGCGGGACGGCCTTGTTCGTTCCGTGGTAGTCCGAGGAACCGGTTGTCAGCAGGCCCAGCTCGCCGGCGATCTGAGCCAGCCTGTGACGGTCTTCTGGCACGTGATCGGGATGATCCACCTCGATACCGAGCAGCCCCGCTTCCCCCAGCTCGCTCAGCGCCTGCTCGGAAAGGATCTTGCCGCGCTTGCGTGCCCACGGATGGGCAATGACCGGGACACCGCCTGCGCGCCGAATCAGTCCGATCGCCTCGCGCACCGCCATGTCCTCCTTGGGCACGTAATAAGGGGACCGGTTGTGCAGCAGTTCGGCGAATGCCTCGTTGACGCTGGGCACCACGCCGGACGCGACCAGGGCTTGGCCGATATGCGGCCGGCCTACCACCCCGCCCGCCGCGATCTCGGTGACCTGCTGCCAGTCGATCGGATAACCCGCGTTGGCGAGGTTGCTCACGATCCTCTCCCCCCGACCCAGCCGGTTCTCTCGGAGCCGGGCTCGCTCGGCCTTGAGCTCCGGCGCGGTCGGGTCATAGAGGTAGCCGAGCAGGTGCAGACCGATCCTGGTTCCCTCGGCGGTGTAGTAGACGCACGAGAACTCAGTGCCGCGAATCAGGGTGAAGGGCACGGAGAGTGCCCGAACCGCCTCCGAGGCGGCATCCCAGCCGGCGGCGGTGTCATGATCGGTGAGCGCCAGTGTGTGAATCCCGGCTTTCACAGCATTGACGATCAGCTCGCCGGGTGTATCGGTCCCGTCGCTGGTCGTCGAATGCGTGTGCAGATCGATCATCGTGCCAGCCTACGAAAGCGGGCCCGCAATGCGTGCCGGCTCACCGGATACGCGGAAGGGGCGTCGTCGACTGCTCGGGCAGCGGTAGCCGTCCGGTTCGTGCCTGCGCCAGGCGGTCCGACGGGCCGGGCAAGCGGGTGCGAGGACCGAACAGCAAGGCTGAGACCTGCTGATACAGCTCATCGGGGGTCGGCAGGTAATCGATGCGGCTCAAGGCCTGCTGCTGGCCGGCGGATTCCATCACGAAGACGCCGTAGCCGAGTATCCGTCCGGGAACCGACCGCTCGAAGGTGAGGTCCGTTACCTTGCTCAGCGGCATGATCGCCACCCGTTTGGTGAGCAGGCCAGTAATCAATAGCACGCGTTTGTCGGTGATGATGAAGCGCTCAACCCGCCAATCCAGGACCATCCAGCTGAACCAGCCGGCCGACCCCAGTAGTAGCAGACCCCCGCCCAGCGAGGCGGCGGAACCAGTGGGCAGGTACGCCAGAACGAACAGTGACAGGAACACCAGTCCGGTGAAAATGAGCGCGTGGCGTACCTGACTTGCCCAGTGCCGGCGCACGACGACCTCGAGGACTTCGGTCGGAATGAGATAGCGGTCCAGGTCGCTCACGTTTGCTACCTGCTCACGCCGAGCCTAGAGGTTCTTGATGAACTCGGACACGCTCTGGAAGCCGTGCGCGAGGATGTGCTGCGCCGACTTCACGATGTCCGCGGCGTCCTTCGGTGAGTTGACGATAAAGAACACCACGAACAGGATCACGAGAATTGTCGCGATCTTCTTTCCGTTCACGGGTTCTCCTTGATCCGTTCTGCGCATGGTCGCATACGCCTCAACCACAGGTCTTGATCATGTCTACCTGACCCGTCGCTCGAATCGGCGGAGGCGCGCCTGCCCGTGCCGAAGCGGGTCGGGGTTGTCGCGCCGGCGGTTATTCGGGGGTTGTAGGACGCAGGCGCTCCGAGGGTTCGCCGACCGGAAGGATCGGTGTCGAACCGGTCCGGGCGTCGCTCAGGGTCAGATCTTCCAGAACCGCATACCCGGCGTCCGCCGGAAAGCTCACCAGCCACAGCCAGACTCCGCCCGCCTCGCCGACGTAGACGCTGCGCTCGTCGTCATAACTCGGCAGCGGCCAGAGGGACGTCGGATGGCCGTGGGCATGAATCTTGGCCGGGGCTGGGCCCGGCGGCGGGAGCGCGCTCGGCAGCTCGGTGGCGCCGGCGTAACTGCCGCCAAGACCGATCTCCGGTTCCTCGGCGACGAAGAGCCACTCCCCCTCACCACCGAGCGGGGCCGGCCCACGAAAAGCCATTGCAGTCGCCCGGAACCGGCTGCGAGCGTCGCCCACGGCCCCGATGCCACTGAGCATCCAGCCCAGTGGGAGCGGGTCCGGGAACCACACCGGTACGTCTGCCTCCCGACGGACGTGGTCAAGACCGGCGCTGTCGAGGCGATGGAAGGACCGTAGCGGCAGGACATCGCCGTGCGTCGCGCACCGCCAGGCGCTGCTGAAAGCGTTCGGGGCACGCAGATCCATGCCACAACGCGGACACCAGGAGGTTCCCACCAGCCAAAGGTGCCCGGCTCACGAGGTTTCGTCAATCCAGGCGGGTGTCCGGTGGTTACGGCGGCCGCTCAACTCGTGGGAATGGGCCTTCCGGGCTGTTCCCCGCCACGGCTTTCGAGGTACTTGTTCTTGGGCACCATCACCTTGCGGCGGAAGGTGCACACCACGGTGCCGTCCTGCTTGTAACCCTTGGTCTCCACATAGACGATGCCGCGGTCATCCTTTGAGGTCGACTCCCACTTGTCGAGCACCGTCGTCTCGCCGTAGATGGTGTCTCCGTGAAAGGTAGGAGCCACATGCTTGAGGGACTCGATCTCTAGGTTGGCGATCGCCTTGCCAGAGATATCGGCCACCGACTGACCGAGCAGCACTGAATAGATGAGGTTGCCGACAACAACGTTCTTGCCGAACTGTGTCGTCTGTTCGGCGTAATTGATATCGAGGTGCAGCGGGTGATGGTTCATGGTTATCAGGCAGAACAGGTGGTCATCTGCCTCGGTGATGGTCTTGCCCGGCCAGTGCTTGTAAATAGCCCCGACCTCGAACTCCTCGTAGCTTCGTCCGAACTGCACGCCATACTCCTCTCCGGCTTACCAGCCAGTAGCCACTGACTGGCGATCCTGCCTCAACCGTTCATGCAGGCGCGGCAGAATGTGACCTAACGCCTAGGTTGCCGGGCCGCCCGGCCGGACGGACGCACCTACGCCACACCTCACCGCCGCGACTTCCGACTCCCTGGTCAAATCAGGCGAACGGACTCGCGCATGAGATCTGTCAACTCCGTGGCCGCCTGCTTCCATCGCGCCACTAGCGAGTCGGTTCCATGGATCCTCGCCCACGCCAGCTCATTCGCGGTGGCCGGCAATACCTGGAAGACCAAGACGTCAGAAAGTCCGGCGACGTTCACGGGTCGAAGCGCCGACCGCTGGAGAATTCCACCGGTGCAGCGGGAGCCCGCGACGAGCGGCTGTCCCAGATCGATCCGGTTTCCGACGGCGTAGACCACTCCCTCGACCGCAGGGGCCGCGGCTAGAATCGCCACGCTTTTCCAGAGATCGCCGGGTGGCGTACGGGCGCTCAGCATCAGTTCGCCGCGTGGCGACTCCGAATCGATAACGGCCAATGCTGGATCGACCATCGCATGGCGCGACATACCCAGGCTGAGGAAGTGATCGATACCGCCGTCGGCGTATCGCAGGATCTCGATCGGCTCAACACCCAGGAAGGAGACAGACGCTCGATCCGGGGCCACCTCGAAATGCTGCAGGTAGGCAGCCTCCACGGCCGTCAGCACGTCCCGATCCGCCATGTTCGAAGGCTACCGATGATGCTGGGCGTTGCTGGCACGGCCGTCCCCTCAGGAACGGAAGCTCGAGGCGATCTGCTGTTCGACGGCCGCATAGCTCGATCCCGCTTGGGACAGCAGCCTGCCAATACCATCGAGCGCCCCCGCCATGCCCTCGGCATTCCTGTTGAACTGTTCGTACAGCCCCGCGAACTGAGTCGCGGCAGCGCCGGACCAGTCCGCGCCGAAGAGCGGCGTGAGCTGAGCCTTCAGACCGGAGTGCTGTCCTCGTACCTCGGTCGCGGTGCGATTACAGCTGCCGCCCAAGACGCTCAATTGCTGCGGAGTGACCTTCAAGCCTGTGCTCATTAGTTCTTTCCTCTCGTGACCGCGACGCGGCTGCGTCCGTTGTGGAGGGCACACCGTATGCGCATCTTGAGGTTCGCCGCAGGGGGATGTGGATAACCCCGCGCCTGGTGGAGGGTTATCCACAGATTCGAGATATCAGCTCAGATGCTCCCTTCGACGGCACACACTTCCGGCATGCGTATCCGACTGACCCTCCACGCCGCCCGTGGTGATGCTGACCGCGGTGGCTCCGAGATCGACGTCGAGCTACGCGCGCCCCAGGCGTCCTGCCTGACCGAGGTGGCACCGATGATGCGCTCTGCATTGGGTGCACAACTCGACGCCACCATCAGTGTCGGAGGTCGGCCCTTGCCATCATCGGCGCTGATCGGGGCAGCGGAACTGGTGTCTGGTGTCCGGCTGACCATCGGCCGAACGGGGTCAAGGGATCCCGTGCTTGCATCTGCCCTTCAGCTTCGGGTCGTCGGCGGCCCGGACGCGGGCCACGTGGTGGACCTGCCTCGGGGCTCGACGACCATCGGTCGTTCTGGCGGCGCAGATATCGTGCTGCACGACGCTGACATCTCACGGGTACA
This sequence comes from Pseudonocardiales bacterium, assembly GCA_030840285.1. Taxonomy (GTDB): domain Bacteria; phylum Actinomycetota; class Actinomycetes; order Mycobacteriales; family Jatrophihabitantaceae; genus Jatrophihabitans_A. The sequence goes on along the minus strand of JAVEES010000367.1, from coordinate 1,719 downwards.
CGCCGAGGTGCGGGTCGACTACGACGGCATTTGGGTGCGCGATCTGGACTCGACCAACGGAACGGCCGTTGCCGGCGAGCGCATCGGAGGTCGTGAGGCGGCCATGCCGATCGGCGACTTCCTGAATATCGGCAGCAGCACGCTACTGGTAGTCGGTGCCGCTGAGCCGCCGGCTACCACGCGTCATGACCCTGACGGCCTGGTATCGGTATACCGTGCCAGTCGAATCCTGCGCGGCAAAGCCGAAACAGTCATCGACTTTCCGCCCTCTACCTCCGACCAGCCGCGCCCGGGCCTGGCGCTGATGGCAGTCCTACTGCCCACTCTGCTATCCGTCGGCCTCGCCGCGGTGATGCACAACGCTCAGCTGCTTGCCTTCGCCCTGCTGACGCCCATTACCGTGCTCTCGACGGCAGCCTCAGATCGCTGGACCTGGCGGCGTTCGAGCCGTGCCGAGAAGCTGAAAGTCAAGATCGCTGAGTCTGGCGCCCAGACCAGACTGCTGGCCGCTGTTGCGGACGAGGTAGCGCATCGCCGCTATCAGTTTGCCGATCCCGCAGCCATCGCCCAAGCGGTATCCAGCAGGAACTGCCGGCTATGGGAACGGCGTCGGACCGATCCAGACTTCTTGGAGGTCGGGCTGGGACTGGCCGATCAACCCGCCCGCTGCCACGGCCGTCGCGCGGGCACTGACCTTACGCCGCCGGTCCAATCGGCGTTGCCGGCCACCTTCCGCCTGACTATGGGGCCGCTTGGTCTCGCTGGCCCATCGCGCCTTGTCGGCGGCAGCGCGCGCTGGATTGCTTGCCAGGTGGTTGCACTGCACTCGCCGCAGGACGTCGAGGTACAGCTGTTGGTTGGCGCAGCGCACGAGGCCTGGCGATGGCTTCGGTGGTTACCCTCGTGCCATCGGGTTGCCACCGGCGATGAGGAATATCGAGAACTCATCGGCGAATTGAACGATGAGATTGCGAGACGATCGGCGCTCCTCCGGCGGGACCAGGCAGGCTGGCCGGGCCCATGGACATTGGTCATCGCCGATCCCAGCCGATCGTTCGCCGCACTACCCGGGATGGCATCACTGCTGGAGAACGGCCCTGCGGTCGGCATCACAGCGATCTGCGTGGACGACAATCCGCGCGCGCTTCCGAGTGCCTGCCGCACGATCGCACAGTACAACGCAGATTCGGGCAACAGGCTGCAGATAGTCGGTGCGGGTGCCCCCGTTTCCGGTTCCATCACCGCAGACCGTGTCTCATCCCACTTTGCCGATCGCCTGTCCCGCGGGCTCGCGCCCTTGCGAGACGCTGAAGCCGATGCCGCCAGCCGGTTGCCCGATCGAGTCAGGCTCACCGATCTGCTCAAGCTGGCCGACTACGATCCGCAGGTCTTGCTCGACAAGTGGGCTGCTGCGACCGCACCGTGTGTTCCCATCGGTGTGACCGCCTCGGGTCCCCTGTCGATTGACCTGATCGCCGACGGGCCACACGTTCTCATCGCGGGCAGTACGGGTTCGGGAAAGTCAGAACTGCTGCGCTCGCTGGTGACAGGTCTCGCCGCCAACCTGCCTCCTGACGCGCTGTCCTTCGTTCTCATCGACTACAAGGGCGGCGCGGCTTTCGCAGCCTGTGCAGACCTGCCGCATACCGCTGCGGTAGTGACCGATCTGGACCATCACCTGACCAAGCGCGCCTTGATATCTCTGGATGCCGAATTGCG